>CAZYBY010000276.1:0-11562 GCA_964645385.1 uncultured Sphingobacterium sp. | reverse complement strand
TTGTGATGAAATAAATATTTCCTAAACGATCTAACTTTGCACTAACAACATTCGATGAAATTTTAACAGAATCTTCTTGTGAAAACCCTTTAAAGGAAATCAGAAATAGAAAACAGAAAAGTATAAATCGAGATATCATTTATTGCTCAAATTTTTTCAAGAAAATTCCTTCTTCATTCAATTGTGCATACGTACGATGATGCACCCATTCTCCTAGATTTATGTATTTACTATTTTCGTTCAACTTGATGTCTAAAGGAAGATGTCTGTGCCCGAAAATAAAGTAATCGAAATATTCTTTCGTTAATACTTCTTTCGCATAAATGGCTAACCATTCCTGCTCTTCCCCTAAGAATTTTTCTTTGCTATCATTGGCTATTCTACTGCTTCTCGACCATTTATCGGCAATCCACAAACCTAAATTAGGATGAATTCTGGCAAACAACCATTGGCACAGTTTACTCGCGAAAATCTTCTTCAAAATTTTATATGAATAATCTCCCGGGCCTAATCCATCACCATGTCCGATAAAAACTTTCTTCCCGAAATATTCTCTCGTAATATTATCTCTATAAATTTTTACACCTAATTCTTTTTCAAAATAATCAAACATCCACATGTCGTGATTACCAGTGAAAAAATAAACAGGAATTCCTGCATCTACTAATTCGGCAATTTTTGCTTGTAATCGAACAAAACCTTTGGGAATAACTTTTGCATATTCAAACCAAAAATCAAAAATATCTCCAACTAAATAAACTTCTTTAGCATCAGGTTTTACAAAATCTAACCATCTTACGACAGCTAATTCTCTTTCTCTCGACGATTGTTCATTTGGTACACCTAAGTGAAAATCTGAAGCAAAATAAATTGATTTTTGTGCAGACATATTATTGTTGATCGTCTATTAATATTACGAAAATTTCTCTTGGGCCATGTGCTCCAAGCACTAGTGTTTTCTCGATATCAGCTGTTCTACTCGGACCAGTTGTTGTACTAATCATTGTAGGCATTTTAGAAGGATAACGTTCTTGAACAACATTAAGTGCATCGCCGATATCATTTACTAACTGTGATGTAAATGCAATAACAACATGTATATGTGGATAGATAGATAATCTTCTACCAGCTTCTGAAGCATTTGTAATGATGATGCTTCCTGTGCGAGCTACTAAAGCATCGCAAGTAGTAATACCAACATTTGCTTCTTCGAAATTTTGATCATTGGTTAGTAGAGCTAAAGAACCATTATTCAACCAACTCAACAAGTCATTTTCCCAGCAATAAATATTTGTCCACTTTCTCTCTGCGATTAATTGTTGAAGATCTTCTAGGCATTGTCCTTTGCTTTCACAAAAAATAAATTGACCATTAATTTTAGAAAATTCTTCGGCAAATTGAATTTCAAGGAGCTCGTCTTTTTGTTTAAAAATCGGACCAGGTTCCGGAATATTCGGATAAGGATTTTCAGTTTTCTCGATCAGAGCTTTTCTAATCGATTTCAACATTCTTTCTTTTGGTGTTGCTTCGCGCATAACACAAATTTAACAAATAAATAGAAAAGGACGCTTAAGCGTCCTTTTTCAATATAATTCAAATTAAATATTCTCCGTCTTCTCCTCTGCCTTCTCCGCGCTCTCTGCGCTCTCTGCGATCTCTGCGTTCTCCGCGTTCTCTGCGTTCTCCGCGACCTCTGCGTCCCCACCATTCACGAACTCATCATATGTAGTTCTAGTATCAAAAGGTCTCTTGCCTAATAATTCTTCTAGATCCGATTGGAAGATAATTTCTTTTTGCAACAAGCTTGCGCTATTTTCTCTAATCCTTCTCTATGTTGAGTAAGTAAGGCCTTCGTATCTTCATACATCGAATTGATTAAGCTACGAACTTCGATATCAATCATTTCAGAAGTTTTATCAGAATATGGTTTACCATAACCGAATTCACCTTGAGGATCGTTGAACGAAACGTTACCAACATTTTTATTCATACCATACATCGTTACCATTGCGTACGCAAGTTTGGTAATACGCTCTAAGTCGTTTTGTGCACCAGTTGATATTTTGCCGAAAACTAGTTCTTCCGCAGCTCTACCACCTAATGTCATTTTAATACTATCAAGCAATTGCTCTGTAGTGTATAAATATTGTTCTTTTGGCAAATACTGTGCGTAGCCTAAAGCTGCAATACCTCTTGGTACAATAGATACTTTCACCAAGGGATCAGCATGCTCTAAGAACCAACCTGCAATAGCATGACCAGATTCATGGTAAGCAACAATTCGTTTTTCTTCTGGTGAAATAATTTTATTTTTCTTTTCTAAACTTCCAATAACTCTATCAATAGCATCTTGGAAATCTTGCATATCAATTGCTTTCTTATCTCTACGAGCAGCAATTAAAGCCGCTTCGTTACATACGTTTGCAATTTCAGCACCTGCAAAACCCGGAGTTTGAGCAGCTAGTTTTTTAGCATCAACTTCTGGAGCCAAAGTCAATGGCTTCATGTGTACTTTGAAAATATGTTCACGACCTTTTAAATCTGGTCTGTCGATTGCAATTTGTCTATCGAATCGTCCTGGGCGTAATAAAGCTGGGTCTAACACATCTGGTCTGTTTGTAGCAGCCATAATGATAACACCAGAATCCGTTCCGAAACCATCCATCTCAACTAACAATTGATTCAAAGTATTTTCACGCTCATCGTTACCACCCATAATTTGATTTTTTCCTCTCGCTCTACCAACCGCATCAATCTCATCGATGAAAATAATACAAGGAGCTTTTTCTTTTGCTTGTTTAAATAAATCTCTTACACGAGAAGCACCAACACCTACAAACATCTCAACGAAATCTGAACCAGATAAAGAGAAGAATGGAACTTGAGCTTCACCTGCAACAGCTTTAGCTAGTAATGTTTTACCAGTACCTGGCGATCCAACTAATAAAACACCTTTCTGAATTTTACCTCCTAAACCTGTATATTTCTTGGGGTTCTTTAAGAAGTCAACCACTTCCATCACTTCCGTTTTCGCTTCTTCTAAACCAGCTACATCATTAAATGTAATTGTTACTTGAGATTCTTTATCGAACAAAGTAGCTTTCGATTTTCCAATGTTGAATATTTGACCACCCGGACCACTACCTCCGCCAGAAATTTTTCTCATGATGAAAATCCAAACTGCAATCATAATTGCTAAAGGAAGAATCCACGTTAACAAGAAATCTCTACCCCAATTCGATCTTTCGATAAATTGAATATTGATTTGTTCGTTCGGCGCAAAACCTTTTTGCAATTCTCTTAATTGTTCTTTTAAATCACTTACAGAACTAGAAGCTTCTGTAAAATAATAATGCGGACCAGCACCAGCTAAGAATTGATTAGTATTGATGTCTTTATATTTTTCATTCTGAAGTTTATCTTTTTGAAGATAAATTTCGATGATATAAATATTGCCTTGTTGGTATCCAATTAATTTTTCTACATCATGGCTTAATAGCATGTCGTTTGTGAAACGCTGAAAAGTAATTTCCTTTGCAGAGTTTCCAGAATACATCACATTAAATCCGATAATCCCTACTAATAAGATTGCGTAAATCCAGTAGAAATTAAATTTTGGAGGTTTGGGTAAAGTCCTCTTTTGCTTGTCTTTCGAATTACCCGAATTCATTTTTTTATTGTCTTCCATTTCGTATTTATTCCTTTTAATAAATTAAGCTGATTGGTATGTAACCACTTCAGCATCTCCCCAAAGATCTTCTACTCCGTAGTGATCTCTTTTCTCTGTTCTAAAAATATGCACTACCACACTTACAAAATCCAATAGTATCCATTCAGAATTTTGAAATCCTTCTTTGTGCCAAGGCTCTTCACCAAAGGCTTTATACATTTCATCTTCCACAGAGTCGGCAATTGCCTTAACTTGTGTAGATGAGTCTGCGTGACAGATTACGAAAAAATCACTGACAGAACTACTGATATTCCTTAAATCTAGGCTAATGATATCCTTCCCCTTTTTCTCTTGCATTCCATGCACGATTACCTCTGTAATACGTTTTGAATATTCGGATGGGTTATTTGTTTCTTTAAGCTGTTTGTTTCTAAGCATTAAAAGCGATTAATTTACACAAATTTAAAAATTCTAAGTTAATCAGAACTATGTCTGCATTATTCACAGGTAAAAATATTGTTCATTTCGACCGTGTTTCATCTACTAACACCATTCTATCCGAAATGTTGTCAAATACTAAGCCATTAGCCGACGGGTCGGTAATATTGGCAGACGAACAGAGTCAAGGGCGCGGTCAACAGGGTTCTTTTTGGGAATCTAGCCCTCATAAAAACATCACCCTAAGCATTCTTTATCGTCCTGAATTCCTAACGATAGATAAACAATTTTATTTGTCGATTGCTGTAAGTTTAGGTATTTCCGACTTCCTCGACGAGCAACTGCAACAAAAGTCACAGATTAAATGGCCAAATGATATTTACTTTGGAAATTATAAAATAGCTGGAATTTTGATAGAAAACACCTTGATGAATAGTCATTTAAGAACTAGCATTATCGGAATAGGGCTGAATGTAAATCAAGTAGAATTTAAAAGCGATGCACCAAATCCATGTTCTATGAAAAGCATTTCAGGAGTGGATTATGATATAAAAGCCTTGCTTCCAGATTTGTTTCATCATATCGAAATTCATTATTTACAATTAAAAGCAGGCAAATATGATTTTCTGAAAGAAGCCTATCTATCGAAATTATACCGCTATGAGCAAGAACACGAGTATTTAATCGAGGGTAAAATTCTAAAAGGTAAAATTATTGATATCGAAACATCTGGCAGACTAGTAATGTTCGTAAATAATCAAAGAAAAAGCTTCGATACCAAAGAAATAGAGTTTATCCTTTAAATAAAAATGATATTTTTGAAATCTTTACGCAATACCAAAATAAATAAAATGAAAAAAACACTCTTATTATTACTTCTTTCATTCATCAGTTTATTCGGATTTTCGCAAATCCAAAATCCTGTAAAATGGAATTACTCAGTAGAAAACAACGGTACTGAAAATGCAACATTGGTTATTAGCGCAAAAATTGATAAGGGATGGCATTTATATTCTCAGTTTATTGGTGATGGTGGACCAGTTCCAACTACTATAAAATTCAAAGCTTCTAAAGAGTACTCTTTAGTTGGCAAAACGGAAGAAACACCAAAACCTCATTCAATCTACGAAGAATTATTCGGAATGAAAGTTGCGTTCTTCGAAAACAAGGCAAGCTTCAAACAAAAAATAAAGGTTAGCAGTGCTAAAGATTTTAAAGTTACAGGAACTTTAGAATTTATGGTTTGTGATGATAAGCAATGCTTACCTCCGGAAGAAATTGAAATTAGTTTTGATGTAAAAGGCGCAGCAAACTCAAATGTTACTGCAAATAATTCAAGTGTTGAAAATTCGAAAACAGAGGAATCGATAATAGTAAATGAAGATACTGCAAGTGCTGTTGTTTCAAGCAATACTGTTGCTTCAGATTCTGCTAAATCTGATACATCGAAAAGTTTAGCAGATTCAACATTAGGGAAATCACCAGAGGCTGATAATTCTATGTGGGGAATATTCTTCCAAGGATTTTTATTTGGATTCGTGGCTTTATTAATGCCATGTATTTTCCCAATGATCCCATTAACAGTTAGTTTCTTTACAAAGCAAAGCACATCACGTGCAGTAGGTATACGTAAAGCTTTAATTTACGGGCTATCTATTGTAATTATATATGTTGCCTTAGGTTTAGGTATTACAATTTTATTAGGTGCTAGTGCATTGAACGAATTATCAAGTGATGCAATTTTCAACTTAATATTTTTCTTAGTATTAGTAATTTTCGCAACATCATTCTTTGGTGCATTCGAAATTACATTGCCAAGTTCATGTCCTACTAAAGCAGATGCAAAAGCAGATAAAGGCGGATTGTTAGGTATATTTTTTATGGCAGTTGTATTAGCAATTGCTTCATTCTCTTGTACTGGACCTTTAATTGGAACATTGCTTGTAGACGCTGCAAATAAAGGACAATACATGGGTCCGTTCTTAGGAATGTTAGGCTTCTCAGTTTCTCTAGCATTACCATTTACATTGTTCGCTATTTTCCCATCTTGGTTAAATTCAATGCCAAAATCAGGTGGATGGTTAAATTCTGTCAAAGTAACTTTAGGGTTTATTGAGTTAGCATTCGCATTAAAATTCTTATCGAATGTCGATATGGCATATCACTGGAGAATTTTAGATCGTGAAGTGTTCATAGTGTTATGGGTAATTATTTTTGCGATGTTAGGATTCTACTTACTAGGTAAGTTGAAATTCTCACACGATAGTGATGTAAAACATGTTTCGGTACCACGCTTATTCTTGGCGATTATCACCTTAAGTTTCGCGCTTTACTTAGTGCCAGGATTATGGGGAGCTCCTTTAAAAGCAGTAAGTGGATTCTTACCACATCAAGGAACACAAGATTTCGATTTATATACAAGAACATTTAGCAATGCAGGTGGAGATGCAGCTCATTCTACAGGCACTAAAAAATATGCAGATAGATTACATGCTCCTCTAGGTATCGATGCATTTTTCGATTACGAAGAAGGATTAGCTTACGCTAAGAAAGTAGGCAAACCAGTATTCTTAGATTTTACAGGACACAGCTGTACCAATTGTCGTAAAATGGAAAACGCTGTATGGCCAGATCCAGAAGTTTTAAAGAGATTGAAAAACGATTTCGTAGTTATTTCTCTTTATGTTGATGATCGTACAGAACTTCCAGAATCAGAAAAATATGTTTCGAAATTCACAGGTAAAAAAGTGAAAACTTTAGGAAATAGAAATGTGGATTTACAAGTATCTAAATTCAACAGCAATGCACAACCATTATATGTAATTGTTGATGCAGAAGGAAATCCATTAACAAATACACACGGTTACAAAGAAGATATTCCAGGATATATTTCATTCTTGGATTCTTGGAAGAAGTAGTAGCTGGTAGCTGGTAACTGGTAGTTGGTAAAATAAATACCAGATACCAGTTACCAGCTACCAAATACCAACTACCCAATTACCTTCAGCTTCTCAGCTATCACGCTAACTTCGTAAGGTGCACTACCTTTAATTTCTCCATCGATAGTTAAGTTCTGAGAAGAATTAGAATCTATTTTTATTTTTTTCGCTTGGCGATATTCTAAAAATTTAGAATTAACATGTTTGCCAGAATATATGCTAGGGAAGAGTTTCAGAAGATTTGTCATTGCGGTTTTTCTAACCAACAACACATCCATTAAACCATCTTGAAGATCTGCATAAGGTGCCATCTTCATTCCCTTGCCAGTATGTTTAGTATTTAATAAAAGTACAAATGAGAATTCTTCATCATAAAAAATTTCATCATCTATATTAATTTTTAAATGAGAATACGGATTCGGGAAAATAGCAATCAAAGCTGATGCTGTATAACGAGCAGTGCCCATCCAACGCATATCTTCAGCGAGTTGACTGATAGAATTTACTAAACCCCAGCCAATCATATTAAAAGAAATACAAGATTGATCGTTGTATTTAACTTCCAATAAATCGATATCCATAATTCTGAATTGACGCAAACGATCTGCAGCTTTTTTATAGGTTAAGGAATCGAAATCATGATTAAATGCATTTCCACTACCAGCAGGAAACAACAATACAGGAATGTCTAAACGTTTATTCGCGTATAAAGCATTTACCACATCGTGCATGGTACCATCTCCACCTAAAACAAGAACTGCATCTATATCAGTTAGTATTGTTTGGTCGATAAACCTGCTGAAATAACCGGCACTCTTACTTTCTAGTACAATGAAAACATCGTCCGGGAAGTCATTTCTTAAGTTAGAGAGCATTTTACTTGCCTTATGAGTCCCGGATAAAGGATTCATCGTGCATAAATATTTTTTACTCATACCTTCAGTTTATAATACAATATAAGAAAAGGTTGTTATTTTTGAGGAAATAGATAAATATTATGAATTCAATAAAACAACATTTCGAAGAAGCGCACAGTGTATTAACTGCTTTTTTAAATGATGAACATAATTTCTTGCAAATCGAAAAAGCTGGTAAGCTTATGTCGGAAGCTGTGAAACGTGGAAATAAAATTATTTCATGTGGTAATGGAGGGTCGATGTGCGATGCTATGCATTTCGCGGAAGAGTTGAGTGGAAGATACCGTGATAATAGAAAAGCAATGCCTGCCATTTCTATCAGCGATCCATCACATATTTCTTGTGTAGGTAACGATTATGGTTTCGATTATATCTTTTCTAGATTTATTGAAGGATTAGGCAACGAAGGCGATGTATTATTGGGCATCAGCACTTCTGGGAATTCTAAGAATGTGATGAACGCTGTAGAAGCAGCTAAAGCAAAAGGAATGAAAGTAATTTGCTTAACTGGTAAAGATGGTGGAAAATTAGCAGGTATGTGCGACGTAGAAATTAGAGCACCAAAATCTAACTATGCAGATCGAGCACAAGAAATTCATATTAAAGTTATTCACTCGTTAATTGATTTTATTGAGAGGAGTAATGGATAACTGGTAGATGGTTCCCGATAGCTATCGGGATGGTAACTGGTAACTGGTATACTCAATTCTAATATCAAATCTAATATCTAATATCTATTCTCTCTATTATCAAGTATCTAGTAAATGTTCAGCTATTTTTTAAACCCCAACCGACTACTATTAAGTGCATTTTTATTATTAATGTGCTCATTGTTTGTGGTACCTATCTATAGAGTAGAAACACATATGTTATTTTTAACATTTGTAACATATTATATCATTGCATTTTTTAAAGTGAGAAAAAATGGGGTTGAATATTATGCAGAGAGAATAAATTCGAACAAGAAAATTCTTATACCATTGTTTATTTATTGCATCATTTTAATTGTGTTAGAGTATTTTAAAATAGTTGGTATAAATTCAAATTCAATATTTCTAACTCAATTTTTTGTTTATATACCTATAGTAACTATATCTTTTATTTTTTTCTTAAAAGTATTCTTCAAAAAATAGAGTACAGTTATCCATCAAAGTTACAATTCAGCATAAATCATTGTGTATACATTTCCCCAATGCGTTGTAATTACGCCATTAATTTTAGGTGGAGTTACAATATAAATGCCACAAAATTCTTTACATATCCTATAAATTAGGTCTTTATAGCTGTTTTTTTTATTCTACATTAACATTTGTTTTTCATGGACTAAAATTTGAATTAGTCATCCTAACAAATTCAAACAACATGAAGAAGATCATTTTAATTTGTGTGTTAGGTCTAGGGATTGGATTTAGCGCATGCGAAAAAAAACGATGCCGCCGGAGAAGGTTATACCAAAACAAATGTTAGAATGACAGATGCGCCTGGAGCGTACGATTCCGTAATTCTAAATGTTGAGGCAATTCAAATATTAACCAACAAAGGCACTACAAGTTTAGCAGTGAATTCTGCCTTCGATATTTTGATGTATAGAAATGGTAAAGATACTTTGATTGCATCGCAAGATATTCCGTCGGGTAAAATTCAAGAAGTAAGATTAATTGTTGGAGCTACCAGAAATCGTGTAGTAGTAGATGGTCAAAGTCATGTATTAACTACACCTAGCGGACAAAGTTCTGGAGTAAAAATTAAAGTTCACGAAGAATTAATTGAAGGAGTAGCTTATACAATGTTACTAGACTTTGATGCAGCTTCATCGATAGTAAAAACTGGTAATGGTTCTTATATTCTAAAACCAGTAATTCGTGCTATACCTGTAGGTGTTTCAGGTGCAATTACGGGAGAGATTAGCCCAATATATTCAAGTCCTATTGTTTTTGCAATTAATGGAAGCGACACTATCGGAACAATTACTGATGCTACTGGTAAATTTTATTTCTCAGGTATAAGCGAAGGAACTTACCAAGTAAAAATCACACCGTTGTTACCATTTCAAGACACTACAATTAGCAATGTTGTAGTGAAAACTGGGACATTGGTAAATCTAGGGACAATACCACTTCACTAGTAGAAATTTAGTTGTATAAAAAACAGTAAAGCTCATTTTTATATTACTAGAAAAAGTAATTTTCAAGGGGAAGTACCTGATTCTTAAACTCGGGACTTCCCCTCATTTTTTCATTTATGTATATTTAACCTTAATTATCATTACCCTTTTTTAAAAATAAACATAAATGACTAAACAGAATTTCAAATTAAACATCATGGCTGTCTGCGTTGCAGTTACAGCACTTGCCTTTACATCATGTAGTAAAAATGAAGCAGAGGTTGTGAATGAGTTGTCAAACAATAATCAAACTGACGCACCAGTTTCTGGATCAAATATGGTTGCAAATCAAGCTTTAGTAAAATTTAAAGAGGGCACTTCTTCTAACGCTAGAAAAGAAGCCTTTGCAAAAATCGCTGCAAAAGTAGAAGAATTTATTTTCACTAAAACGATGGAAGTAGAAGGAGAAACTGAAGGACTATATTTAATTAATTTTCCGGCAGCAGTACCCCAAGCAATAGTTGCATTACAAAATATGCCATTTATAGAATTTGCTGAACCAAATTATATTTATCAGCACAATGCAATTTCTACAGATCCATATTTTACAAATGGAAGTTTGTGGGGAATGACAAATACTTCTGGTTTTGGTACTGGAGCAGATATAGCATGGGGGAATAACCATACAGGTTCTTCAAGTGTTGTAGTTGCAGTAATTGATGAAGGTATCGATAATCAACACCAAGATTTAGCTGGTAATTGCTGGATAAACCCAGGTGAAACTGCGAATGATGGAATCGACAACGACAATAATGGGTATATTGATGACATATACGGTTGGGATTTCGATGGTAACAACAATACAACTTTTGATGGTGCAGGAGATGATCATGCAACACATGTTGCAGGTACAATTGGTGGAGTTGCAAATACAGTTGGAGTTGTAGGGATGAATTGGAATGTAAAAATGATGAGTTGTAAATTTCTAGGTGCAGCTGGTGGTACAACTGCAAATGCTGTTAAGGCTGTAGATTATATTACTGCATTAAAACTAAAAGGCATCAACATCGTGGCTTCCAATAATTCTTGGGGAGGCGGAGGCTTTAGTACTGCATTATATTCTGCAATAAGCAGGGCAAACTCTGCGGGTGTATTGTTCATTGCAGCTGCAGGTAACTCAGGTACTAACAATGATAGAACTGCAAGTTTCCCAGGTAACTATTCTATCACCAATAAAGTAAGTGGTAAAACATATCCTGCACTTAGTAACATGATTGTAGTTGCAGCAATTGCTTCAAATGGAACGCTAGCATCATTCTCTCAATACGGCGCTAATTCAGTACACATAGGTGCTCCAGGTGTGAATATCTATTCTTCATTACCATACAATACTTATGGTTCATACAATGGCACCTCTATGGCAACTCCACATGTTACTGGAGCTGCAGCTTTATACAAAGCTAACAACCCAAGCGCTTCTGCAGCAACTATTAA
>CAZYBY010000275.1:0-3050 GCA_964645385.1 uncultured Sphingobacterium sp. | reverse complement strand
TACACTTGGCTTAGCTGTACCAATTTCTAATTCTCTGTAAAACTGACGAGAATCTGCAGATACAATTTCTGTTTGAAAATACTTCCCCAACTTAATCGCCAGTGCTGTTTTGCCTACTGCTGTTGGGCCTACGATTAGAATTAGGGTTTTCAAATGATAGATGTTAGATTTTAGATATTAGATATTAGATATTAGATGTATGTTTTATAATCCAATTACCAGTTACCAGTTACCAGTTACCAGTTACCAGCTACCAGTTACCAGTTACTAAATTTCCTCGAAATCTTCACCTGCAAATTCGTCTTTCTCTCCCTCTTCTTCATCTTCACCTCCATCGTCGAATCCCATTTCATCTCGGTCTTCATCGTCATCAGCGTACTCCATCACATTTAAGAAATCTAAATCATCATTTTCTTCAGTTGATGAAATCAGTGGCACATTCCAGTATTGTTTTGGAGCTTCACCTAAACTTTTAATACATATAGGGTAAGATACTTTTGCATCTTCATTAATAACAATTTTAATTAACTCAATATGAAATGTCCAAGGTTTATCAAAATTGAATATGTAATATATTTTTTGATGAGGATCTACAATGAAATTTTTCAATTGTGCTGATTCCATCAAACTAATTTGATCAGTTTTTTTATCTTTTTCTAAAAGAGTAATCTCTTTGCCTTTATGCCAATAATCATTACTCATATAAAAAGATGCCGAGGCATTTCCATCAAAAGAAATTGCTTTATGAATTGCATTATGAAAATCGGCAAAAGTTTGGTTCGATTTTATTTCAATATCTCTGCTGATATCATCATAATCTTCGAAACTTACTCTAAATTTATAAACGGCCATAGCTTTAATAATCTTTATACAAAATAAAGAAATCTAATTATTTATTTACTTATTTTTTTCGTTTTAAACCCAATTCTTCCCCTTGTTTAAACATAAAGTCCAATGCTACAAGTCGTTCGTTGGGTATATCCCCTTCTAAAATCGCTTCTCGAATAGCATTTTTAATAATACCAACTTCCCTACCTGCCGAAATGCCAAAGTATTCCATGATATCATTTCCATCTACTGGTGGCTGCCAATTTCTAAGCTTATCTTTTTCTTCAACATCTATTAATTTCTGCTTTACAAGCTCAAAATTATTTTTGTATTTCTTGATTTTGTACTCATTTTTAGTAGTGATATCGGCATTGCACAATAGCATTAAATCATCGATATCTTCCCCTGCTTCGAACAATAATCTACGAACAGCAGAATCAGTTACAACACTTTGTGCTAGCACAATTGGACGTAAATGCAATTGAACCAATTTCTGTACCAATTTCATTTTTTCATTCTGAGGCAATCGTAAATCTCTGAAGATTTTAGGCACCATTCGTGCACCTTTATCTTCATGACCGTGGAATGTCCAGCCAATACCCTCTTCAAACTTTTTAGTTGCAGGCTTAGCAATATCATGTAATATAGCAGCCCAACGCAACCAAAGATCATCAGTAGTTTCGCAAATATTATCCAGTACTTGTAAAGTATGGTAAAAATTATCTTTATGCGATTTACCCTTGATGGTATCTACACCATGCAATTGCGCCATCAGTGGGAATATGATTTTCAATAAACCAGAATTGAATAATAATTCAAAGCCAATAGAAGGTTTCTTCGATAGGATAATTTTATTCAATTCATCCGTAATTCGTTCTTTCGAAACGATTTCGATACGGTGTGCATTCTTTTTAATAGATTCAAAAGATTCTAAATCGATAGTAAAGCCTAATTGAGAAGCAAATCGAATTGCTCTCATCATTCTTAAAGGATCATCAGAATACGTAATATCAGGGTCTAATGGTGTACGAATCGTTTTTAGATTTAGATCACCTTGCCCATCAAATGGATCAATTAATTGACCGTAATCCAATGGATTTAGACTAATTGCCATGGCATTAATCGTAAAATCCCTGCGATTCTGATCGTCTTGAAGAGTACCATTTTCCACAATAGGCTTTCGAGAATCGCTTCTATAAGACTCTTTACGAGCCCCTACAAATTCTATATCCCAATCCTGAAAAACCAATTGAGCTGTGCCGAAATTCTTGAAAACATTGACTTTAGTGCCTCTTCCAATTTTTCTAGCAACCAATTCCGCGAATTCAATCCCATTGCCTATAATTAGGAAATCTACATCTTTAGATGGTCTATTTAAGAGTAGATCGCGAACATATCCGCCAATTACATAGGCAGGAATTTTATGTTCTTTAGCTACTTCAGAAATGATGTTAAAGATTGGATTTTTTAGAAAATGCTTCATTTGCCACGAAGATAAGAAAAATCGTATTGCTGATTATTGAAATATAGATTATTGGTTATCTTATTGGGAATGGGATTATACCCATTGGGTAAATAACCAATGCTCTACAATTAATAATTACTCGATTTTATGTATTTTTGTATTAGTGAAGAAAATTATCACCTATATAGCCATCAGTTTCTATCTATTAGGAACAACAGAAGCTTCAGAATTACTGAAGCTAGGTTATTTTGTCGATCATTTTATAGAACACAATAAAGCTAGTAACATAAGTTTATTAGAGTTCATCGATATTCACTATGTAAAAGCAACAATTATAGACGATGACTATTCGGAAGATCAAAAATTACCTTTCAAATGTCATAACGATTGCAAAGTTCAAATCACACAAATCGATAAATTTCAGAAAGCAGAATACTGCATCGAAACGCCATATATCATTAGAAACAATGGCTTTTCTACTTACCATTCCCCACTATTAGGTGATCAATTCCTAGAGGAAATATTCCAACCACCGAAATCTCGTAATTCGTAACTCGTAGTTCGTTCCCGATAGCTATCGGATCGAAACTCAAATTTTACTTAATACATTGTACCTTGTACTTTGTGCACAAAAAAAATTTAGAATTAAAAAATTTAGAATTTACATATGTTAAATGCTATAATATCATTTTCTGTACGTCAGAAACTGATAATCGCGTTATTTACCTTCAGTATTGTGCTGTGGGGAATTTACGAA
>CAZYBY010000274.1:0-2472 GCA_964645385.1 uncultured Sphingobacterium sp. | reverse complement strand
ATTCATCAATTATCGATGCGAACGTTGTAACCTTAATCTCAGGTGTTATTTTATACGCTTTTGGTTCTGGTCCAATTTTAGGTTTCGCTACTACTTTGATTATTGGTATCGTTACTTCATTATTCGCTGCAATCTTCATTTCAAGATTAATTTTTGAAGGACAAATTGCAAAAGATAAAGTTGTTTCTTTCACAAATAAATTCACTCAAGGATTCTTTAAAGATGCAGATTTCGACTTCTTATCTAGAAGAAAAATATTCTACACTATATCTACTGTAATTATTGCTGCAGGTATCGTTTCGTTAATCTTCAGAGGATTAAGTTTCGGAGTAGATTTCAAAGGTGGACGTACTTATGTAGTTCGCTTCGATAAAGAAGTTTCTGTTGGTGATATTCGTTCAGCTTTAACAAAAGAATTTGGTGGAGCTCCAGAAGTTAAAACTTTCGGTTCTTCTAACCAAGTGAAAATCACAACTAGTTACTTAATCGAAAAAGGTGGCGACGAAGCTGAGAAACAAGTTGAAGGTAAATTGATGAATGGTTTAGCATCTATTGGTGATAATACAGGCAAAATTTTATCTCAACAAAAAGTTGGTCCTACTATCGCTGATGATATTAAAACATCTGCAGTATGGGCTATTTTATTATCATTAGCTGCGGTGTTCTTCTATATCTACATCCGATTCAAAAGATGGCAGTTTGGTATGGGTGCAATGGTTGCGTTATTACACGACGTATTAATCTTATTATCATTGTTCTCTATCTTCAACGGAATATTACCATTCTCATTAGATATCGATCAACAATTCATTGCAGCGGTATTAACTGTAATGGGTTACTCAATGAACGATACGGTAGTAGTATTCGACCGTGTTCGTGAATACATGAATTTACACCATACTAAAAACGAAGGTTTAGCACCTGTAATCAACAATGCATTGAACAGCACATTAAGCCGTACAATGGTTACAGGTTTAACAACAATGTTCGTGTTGATCATTCTATTCATCTTCGGTGGTGAAATCTTACGAGGTTTCTCATTCGCAATGTTAATTGGGGTAATCTTCGGAACGTACTCTTCGTTATTCGATGCTACACCGATCGTCGTAGATTTTATTCGTAAAGAAAAATAATTCGAAGATTCGAAACTTCGATAAAGCCTCTTGGGAAACCGAGAGGCTTTTTTTTTCGAAGTGCATTCGAAAAAATGGTATATTTAATATATGAGAAAGCAAATCCTTTTAATACTATTTGCTATTAATTTGACTTCTAATGGTTTTTCGCAAGATACTACGAAGGCAAACAATGTAAATATCTGGGTTGATTTGGGTGTGGGTGCTTATAGAAACACAAACTTTTTCAGAGTCGGAACAGCTGCATGGATGAATGTATCGCATAAAAACACTCTGTTTAAATTTCGATACGAATATATGGATGAAGCAATTCCAATGAATAATCGTCCTATAGAATTTTCTAAAAACTACGCATTAATGGTTGGTAAAATTAAAGGCAATGAGTTTGTACAAGTAAGTGCTACTGCTGGGTTAGGATTATTAACTGGTGTTGCTAGAGGAGAATTTATTTATTCCAAACCAGGATTCATATTTGGTACAGATTATTATGAAGAGAAAAAAATCAACAGCATTTGTTTACCATTCGAATTCGACTGTGCATTCAAACCTTTACCAGTTATAGCTTTGGGGGCATCAATTACAGGCGACCTAAATCCAAAACAAAGTACTATTGGTATGTTAGTAAAGGTCGGAATTGGTATGTATCCGAGTGAGAGAGAGTTGAAACAACAGTAAATAGTCGTTCGACCGGTCCCTGAGCACTTCCTGCTCAGGCGGGGTAGTCGTGGGGTTGGTCCTTGGTTTAGAATTTAGAATTAAAATAATTATTTGTTTCTATATTGCAACTGAATAAGCCCAGTTTCAAATGATGTTGATGAAATCAATTCCAATTCTTGTTCTGGTATTCCTTCTTTAAACAATCTTATTCCAGCACCTAATATTATTGGTATAATAGAAATGATATATTCGTCTATCAATTTGCTTTTCAGAAGTTCATTAATTATTTCTGCGCCTCCATCACAATAAATATTTTTACCAGATTCTGATTTCAATTTCAAAATCAAATCTGTGATATTTCCCGAATAAAATGTTGTCCTGCCAACAGAAGGTTTAGATGTACGAGTTAATACATATACATCTCTTTCACCATTTTCGTAATGCGATGTTCCAATTTCTTTAACAACATAATCATAGGTTTTTCTACCAATAATAATGGTATCTATGTTTTCTGTAAATGATGTGTACCCATAGTCTTCACCTTCCTTTTCAACTAATTTTAAAAAGCTAAGGTCATCGTTTGATTTAGCAATATATCCATCCAAACTAGCTGCAATAAATAAAGATATTTTTCTCATTTGAAATTAGACTTCACAAATTTCTTTTAGTTTATTAAGTGCAG
>CAZYBY010000273.1:0-1707 GCA_964645385.1 uncultured Sphingobacterium sp. | reverse complement strand
TGGCAAATCAGAAATCAACATTACCCTCATTTAAATATTTTTAAGCTTCAATAACTTCAATGCTATTGATTTTATCACCTTGTCTGATGTTATCAATCACATCAACATTCTCTACTACTTTACCAAACACCGTATGATTTCTATCTAAGTGTGCAGTATTTGTTCTGCTATGGCAAATGAAAAATTGAGAACCACCAGTATCACGACCAGCATGAGCCATAGATAATACACCTCTATCGTGGTATTGATTATCTCCGTCTAACTCACATTTAATATGATATCCAGGACCACCAGTTCCTGCTCTGAATGCTGTGGCTTCATCTTTAGAAAAAGGACAACCTGCCTGAACTACGAAATCTGGAATAACTCTATGGAATGTTACTCCATTATAAAAACCTTCATTTGCTAATTTTACAAAGTTCGCTACTGTTCCTGGAGCATCTTTTTCGAAGAACTCAACAGTCATATCGCCTTTGGCTGTCTTTATTATTGCTTTCATATTAGTCTATTATTTTTATGGAAGGCAAAAGTAATGAAAAAAGTAGAATCTACTTCTTTTTTAGAATTTAGTATTTAGATTTTAGTATTTAATAATATGAATTCTCCATATTCGTTTTGTATTGAAATTCAATTTTGATAAACATTTTAATGTATATTTTTATGTAAATTCGTGTAATTATCATGAAAAAGCTATTACTCTCCATATTGATATTGACTTGTGCAAGCATAACTTTTGCATCGTCTATTCTAATTCCGATGGATGAGGACCAAAAAAACCATCTAAAATCGTATGGTTTAGCCTATTGGACTTTAAAGCAGGATTTGCCAATACAATGGCTTTTGAATTATAGAGGAGGGAGCTTCTTAATTTCTTTTGCAAACAGTATTGAAACGGAATGTAAAATAAGAGGCATTTCTTATGAAATTATTGCCGATGTACAAGTTGCTTCCATCTTAAATGCAATTGCAGATCCTGAAGCAAATATGGATGCAGTAAAACTTGAAAAAGCCCCTAAAATCGCAGTTTATTCTCCAAAAAATAAATTACCATGGGATGATGCAGTTACTATGGTACTTACATACGCCGAAATCCCATACGATATCGTTTATGATGAAGAAGTAATTCGAGGAAATTTGCCTAAATACGATTGGCTTCATCTACATCATGAAGATTTTACTGGACAATATGGGAGATTTTGGTCTGCATTTAAAAACGCACCTTGGTACATCAATGATGTTCGATTAAATGAGCAAACTGCTACTAATTTAGGTTTCAAAAAAGTTTCTGAATTAAAACTTGCCGTTGCTCAAAAGATCCGAGATTTCACCGCTGGTGGAGGGTTTCTTTTCGCGATGTGTTCTGGTACGGATAGCTATGATATTGCACTTGCAGCTGCTGGTGTCGATATTTGCGAACAAATGTTCGATGGAGATCGTGCTGATCCGAATGCACAAAGCAAATTGAATTACAACAATACCTTTGCTTTTCAGAATTTCAAACTCGATATGAATCCATATAATTATGAATTCTCTGATATTGATAATACCATAGGCAGAAATTTATCTGAAGATAACGATTACTTCACATTATTCGATTTCTCTGCAAAATGGGATCCTGTACCATGCATGCTTACACAAAACCACGATAAATTTATTAAAGGTTTTATGGGGCAAACTACTGCATTTCGTAGTAATTTAATTAAACCT
>CAZYBY010000272.1:0-1646 GCA_964645385.1 uncultured Sphingobacterium sp. | reverse complement strand
GTTATGAGCCAGATGAACCTTGATGGTACGCCAGTTACTGAGCTTATTAAAAATGGCAGAATCACGGAAGAACAAATACGCGATGCAAATTTGAATACAACAAAGAGTGGGTTTACTATATATAAACTTACAAAAACATCGACAATGTATGCGCCTGCAAGTTCGATCACAGGTTTAGTTGATGCCTACATTAATAACAGCAAGAAAGTTATACCTTGTTCAGTATATTTGGAAGGTGAATACGGAGTAAATGGATTATGCATTGGCGTACCAGTTGTTATTGGGTCAACAGGAGCGGAAGAAATTGTAGAAGTTTCACTGAGCGAAGAAGAACGCAAAGCTTTTGATGCTGGAGTTCAAAACGTTAGAGCATCAGTTGATTCAATAAAAGATAGAGTTTAGCAATGGCCTTCGCTTCCAAAGAATCAAATATCAGAAAAGCTATAGATGATTTTTATATTGGCCTAAAAGAATGGCGTGTATGGTATTTAATTGCCATAATTGAAATTAAAATGCGCTACAAAAGGTCAAAACTTGGCAAATTCTGGATTACACTTTCTAACGCAATAAACATATTAGCGTTATCGGTAGTTTGGTCATGCTTGTTTAAAATATCAATAAAAGAATACTTGCCTTATGTAACAATAAACTTTTTCCTTTGGATTTTTTTAAACGGCATAATAACCGAAGGCTCGCAAATGTTTATCAATAGCTCTAGGTATATACAGCAGATTCCTATAAAAAAATCTTCGTTTGCATATATGAATGTACTTAAAAATCTAATAGTGTTTGGACACAATCTTATAGTCGTTGCAATAGTCTTTGCCTTATTTTATAGACATATCGGGATAAACATATTTTTCAGCCTGGCCGGACTTGCTCTCATTATCATTAACGCTGTGTGGGTTTCCTTGTTTGTTGGTATGATTTGTGCGCGGTTTAGAGATGTTCAATCCATTATTACTAGCATGCTACAGGTTGTTTTTTACGTAACTCCAACAATGTGGAAGCTAGAAAACATGCCAGAAAAGATCGTGTGGATATCAAACTTTAATCCATTTAATATTTTTATTTCTATTGTGCGGGATGGAATGTTTAATTCTGCGCCTAATTTGCGTTATTGGGCAAGTGCAATTGTAATAACTTTTATAGGATACATTATAACGTTCTATTCTTTCTCTAAGTATAGAAGTCGAATAGTATTTTGGGCTTAAAATAAAACAGCTTATGGCGCACATAATCCTTCGCAATCTAAACCTTAGCTTCCAGATGTACAATATGTACACGAGGTCAATACGCCATAAGTTTTTTCGTACAGCGATTGGAGGCGAAATAGATCAATCAAAGCAAGATGTCGTTGTTAGAGCATTGACCGATATAAATCTTGAACTGAGAGACGGCGATAGGCTTGGCATCATAGGGCATAACGGTTCAGGCAAAACGACTTTATTGAGAGTATTATCTGGTGTATATGAGCCAAATGAAGGACAGGTGCAAATTTGTGGGACGGTTTCAACATTAACAGATATCACGCTCGGCATGAATGAAGAAGCAAGCGGTTATGAAAATATCATAGCTCGCGGCATTGTTATGGGAATGACTTTTCAAGAAATAAAAAACAAAATTCCAGAAATCGAAAAGTTTTC
>CAZYBY010000271.1:0-1918 GCA_964645385.1 uncultured Sphingobacterium sp. | reverse complement strand
AAATATGAAACGACATCCTGGTTTAAATTGGATGGATATTGAAGCTAAATTAATTTCAAAGCCTGAAAAGCTTTGGAGCTTGAATGAAATGGAGAAATCGGAGGGGGAACCAGATGTAGTTTTATTCGATAAAAAATCAGGATTATATACATTTATGGATTGCTCAGCAGAAAGTCCAAAAGGTAGAAGAAGTTTATGTTACGATCGATTAGCATTAGACTCTAGAAAAGAACATAAACCATCGAATAGTGCTATGGATATGGCTTTTGAAATGGGAGTAGAAATGCTCACAGAAGAGCAATATAAGTTTTTACAAAGCCTAGGAAAATTCGATACGAAAACATCGAGTTGGGTAAAAACACCCGAAACCATTAGAAACCTTGGTGGTGCAATATTTTGCGATTTCCGATATAACAATGTCTTTACATACCATAATGGAGCAGAATCTTACTATGCAGCTCGAGGATTTCGAGCTATATTAGTTGTATAATTCTATCTTAAATGAAAAGTAAAGAAAATCCTAAAGTTGATTTCTATTTCCAAAAAGAGAAAAAATGGCAAGAAGAAATCACAAAAATGCGAGCTATTGCATTAAGTTGTGGTTTAACTGAAGAATTGAAATGGGGATGTCCTTGCTATACCATTAATGGACAAAACGTTGTGCTTATTCATGTATTCAAAGAGTACTGTGCATATTTACTTTTCAAAGGGGCATTGATGAATGATGAACACGCAATTTTAGTTCATCAAAGTAAAAATGTTCAGTCTGCTCGTCAGATTCGCTTTACAAATGTTTCAGAAGTTAGTACTCAACAAAAGATTTTAAAAGAATATTTACTTCATGCGATAGAAATAGAGAAGTCGGGTTTAAAAGTAGAGCTAAAAAAAACCGAAGAATATGATGTTCCTGTTGAATTTGATGATAAGCTAAATGCTATGCCTGCTCTAAAGAAAGCATTCGAGAAGTTAACTCCTGGTAGAAGAAGGGGATATTTATTATTCTTTTCTGCTCCTAAGCAAAGTAAAACTCGAGAAGCTAGAATAGAAAAATCTATTCCTTTAATATTGCAAGGCAAAGGTTTGAATGACTAGAAATATAGTCCGTAAATAGAATGCAATTACTCTATTCAATATATAAAAAAATTATTCTCATAAGTATATTGAGTTTTACCTTCTCTTTTACATATTCTCAATCTACTGTTCTCACAGCTGCTTCACCAGGATGGAATTTATTGAGTTCTGAAGCTAAAGGCGAGTTTGATACCTTAAAACTACCTCTCAAACGTGCTGGAAATTTATTATTAGTTGAAGCAAGTGTTGATGGTATTCGTGGTAATTTTATTTTAGATACAGGCGCTCCGGGATTGTTATTAAATACTACATACTTCAGACAAAATGCCGTTCGCAAAAATAGATCTTCGATTGGAATTGTAGGAAACACTAATACTATATACGAGATTCAGATAAATCGATTGGAGATTTCTAAATTATATTACGAAAAAATCATTGTTGAGCTTACCGAGCTAAATCATATTGAAGATTCGAAAAACATTAAAATCTTAGGTTTGCTGGGTACAGCTTTATTTGAGGATTTAGAATTAATTATAGATGTTCGCAAGAATACGTTATACTTAATCAAACCAAGTAAAACTAAAATTGTGAAAAGTAATGCAGATATTATTTCATCTTTTAGCTCAACTAACAATGCAATATTAATACCTATGAAAATTAATGGCAAGGTTATCAATACATGTTTTGATTCAGGTGCTGAAATGATGGTCTTAGATCCTGGTTTACCAAATAAGATTATGCAGGAAGTTGAATTGTCGAAGAGGTTAAATTTGAGTGGAACAGGGGGGCAAAAAGCTGAAGTATGGTCGGGTATTATTAAATCTATACATTTTGGAAAATTAAAAAT
>CAZYBY010000270.1:0-1870 GCA_964645385.1 uncultured Sphingobacterium sp. | reverse complement strand
GTTTTACCATTTGTTCCTGTAATACCAACTAATTTTATTTTTTTAGATGGATGATCATAAAAATTAGCAACAATGAAACCCATCGCTCTGCTACTGTTATCAACAACTATATAACTAACATTTGTATTTTGAGTGCTAGGTAATTCCTCACAAACAATAACGCTTGCCCCTTTAATTACAGCACTTTCAATAAATTCATGTCCATCTACAACAGTACCTCTAGTAGCAACAAATAAAGAACCTGTTTCTACTTTTCTAGAGTCGAAACAAATAGATTTAACATCAACATCTGCATTAAAATCTGCATTGTTAACTTTTACACCGTTCAATATGTCTGCTAACTTTTTCACTTATTTTAATTCTAATAAAATACTTGTACCTTTTCTATATGATTGACCTGCTGAAATTGATTGTTGAACAACCTTACCACTACCAATTACTCGAGTTCTCAATCCAGCATTTTCTAATAAGTATACAGCATCTGCTAAGCCCATTCCAGTTACATCTGGCACTACTCCATTCACTTTATCTTTAGATTGAAATGCTAATAATTGATTTTCTTTTTTCACATCAACCCATTCCACATCCTGAGGAATAGTAGCATTTACGCCAATTTTTTCGTAAGCTGTTTTAGTTTTATGTGAAGCACCAGCTTTAGCTACAGGAATATCAGTTGCTGAAGCAGCATAAATTGTTTCGATATCTTGATGCATATCCAAACGAGTAGAATAAACTTTATCGGCAATATTTTTAAATACCGGGCCAGCAACTACGTTACCATAATATCCTGCATGTGAAGGATCAATTACAACAACAATCATAGAATATTTAGGATTGTCTGCCGGGAAATAACCACAAAAAGAAGCCGAATATGTTTTCTTCCCATTTTTATACCCTGATCTACCTTGAGCTACTTGAGCAGTACCAGTTTTGCCTGCAATCGGGTAAACTGTAGTACTTAAATTTTTCGCTGTACCATCTTTCACCACACCTTCCATCATCATTCTTAGCATAGCAAGTGTTTCATCTGAACAAATTTTCTTACGAATAACTTTTGTTTTATATGTTTCAACTACTTCACCCATGCTTCTTTTTTCTTTAACAATAATTGGAGAAATAAATTTCCCTTTGTTTGCAACTGCATTATAAAGAAGTAAGGTTTGAAGCGGAGTCATTCTGATCTCATAACCAATTGCCAAACGCGATAAACTTAATCCACTCCAATCTGAAGAATTAGGATCTTTAACACGAGGTTTCGGAGTACCAGGAATTTGCAAACCGATTGGCTCACCTATTCCAAATTCTTTCAAATGATCAGTAAATTTCTCAGGGTTCGCTTTGTAACCATTATGAATTTTCTTAGCAATAGCTACGTTTGAAGAAAGCTCGAAAGCCTTTAACATAGGTATTCTTCCATAACCACCTTCATGAGAATCGCTAAGCGTACTATTGTATAATCTAAATTTACCTCCATCGGTATCGACTGTATCGGATGGACGAAAAATTCCATCTTCTATAGCAGCCATATACGAAGCTAATTTGAAAGTAGAACCCGGTTCCATCGCTTCACCAATTGCATAATTATATTTCTCTTGATATACTCCTTCTTCTACACGTGTAAGATTTGCAATTGCTTTTATTTCACCAGTAGCTACTTCCATTAAAATCACACAACCATGATCCGCATTATGTTTTACGAGTTGTTCATTCAAGGCGTGTTGTGCAACGTCTTGAATATTCACATCAATTGTTGTATAAATATCATACCCATCTTTCGGTGCAATTTCATCTTCATCATTTAATGGCATCCAAATACCACCTGAAATTCTTTGCACTAAACGTTTACCGGTTACTCCACCAAGATCAGTGT
>CAZYBY010000269.1:0-2873 GCA_964645385.1 uncultured Sphingobacterium sp. | reverse complement strand
AATTATTCTAATACACTTTATTTAGGTGCATCCTTAGGTTTAGGCTCTTTAAAATATACTAGAACTACAAAATTTACTGAGACAGATATAGCTGACCCGATTTATGGATTATCTGAAATGTCGTTAAACGAAAAGCTTAGTGTTTCTGGTAGTTCAGTCAATTTAAAAGTTGGAGCAATTGTACGTCCGGCAGATTTTGTAAGATTTGGATTGAGTATTCAAACCCCTGATTATTATAGCTTAGACGAAGGATTTATTACCGATGCAAGTAGTAATTCTGTTGCAGCTGGCGGTGTTAGCAGTTTCACTCCGCTTGAATATTTATTTCAATATAAACTTCGCACACCATTTAGATATCAAGGAGGATTAGCGATATTCTTTAAGAAATTCGGATTAATATCTGCTGATATCGAACGTATAGATTATTCAAAGAATAAGTTAAGTGCATCAGCAGAATTCTCGGATTTTGGTCCAGATAATAATGCAGTAATCAATAATATTTATCAAAACACCTATAATTTTCGAGTAGGAACAGAATTTAAAGTAGGACTAATTTCTTTAAGAGCAGGTTATGCTCAATACGGAGATCCGTATAAAAGTTCTGCTGTAGATGGCACAAGAACCTTTATTACAGGAGGATTGGGCTATAGGTTTGAAGAGTATTATATTGATTTAGCTTATGTGAATCAGTCGTATAACAGTCAATATATCCCATATTCATTATCAAATTCGGATTTAAATCCAATTGTTGAAAACAATCATAATATTAACTCGGTTGTTCTTACATTTGGAACTAAATTCTAATTGATTAATGGCATACAAAAATCTTCAACATTTTATACAAACTTTAGAAGAAGCAGGAGAGCTTGTTCGTATTAAAGAATTTGTTGACCCAAAACTAGAAATTACGGAAATAGTTGACCGTGTTTCAAAACAATACGGACCGGCATTATTATTTGAGAATACTGGAACAGATTTTCCTGTGTTAATCAACTCTATGGGTAATTATAAACGTATGTGCATGGCACTAGGCGTAAACCATATGGACGATATCAGTAAAGAAATTGAAGGTTTGTTCAAAATGTTAACTGGTCCGAAAGACAACATCATGGACAAGTTGAAGATGTTGCCTAAGCTGGGACAAATATCTTCTTGGATGCCAAAAGTTGTTTCCGGTAAAGGAGAATGTCAGGAGGTTATCAATATGAATCCTGATATTACTAAATTTCCTGTACTAACTTGTTGGCCTGAGGATGGTGGTCCATTCATCACACTTCCTGTAATACATACTAAGGATCCTAACACTGGTATTAGAAACGTAGGCATGTACAGAATGCAAGTATTTGAGCCAAGACTAACAGGAATGCATTGGCATAAACACAAAGTATCTGCACGTCATTATAACGAGTACAAAAAACTAGGGCAAAAAATGCCAGTAGCTGTTGCATTAGGTGGCGATCCAGTTTATACTTACTCTGCTACTGCCCCACTTCCTGATGGTATTGATGAATATATGTTAGCGGGATTTTTACGCAAGAAAAAAGTAGAGTTGGTACAATGTATCACTCAAGATATTCAAGTGCCAGCAGATGCCGACATCATTATTGAAGGATATGTAGACCCTCAAGAAGATTGGATTTGGGAAGGTCCATTTGGCGATCATACTGGATATTATTCTTTAGCAGATTGGTATCCACGTTTTCATATTACTTGTATTACTCATCGTAAAAATGCAGTATATCCTGCAACCATTGTAGGTATTCCTCCTCAAGAAGATGCTTGGATTGGTAAAGCTACAGAGAGAATTTTTTTAGCACCGATTAAAATGACTATGGTGCCTGAAATTATTGATATGGTTCTTCCGATGGAAGGGGTATTTCACAATTTAGTTATTGTGAAAATCAAGAAAGATTATCCTGGGCAAGCCCTAAAGGTAATGAACTCGATGTGGGGAGCCGGACAAATGATGTTCACGAAAATGATGATAGTAGTAGATGGAGATGTTGATATACATGATAACTTAGCTGTAGCAAAATATATATCAGAAAATGTAGATCCACAGAACGATATTATTTATACCAATGGCCCAATGGATGTATTAGATCACTCATGTTCTAATATGGCATTTGGAGGTAAAATGGGTATAGATGCTACGAAGAAATTACCAGAAGAGAAACGATCGGAAAGCATTGCTCCAGTTACGAAATCGAACATCAACAAAGAAAATATTTACGCTAAGTTTTCAGAGATAAAAGACATCAACGATGTGCTTTTAAATATGGGAATTTCTTTAGTAATTGTTTCTATAGAAAAAAACAGAAAAGGACATATTGCTGAAATCAATAAACAACTTTTCGAATTAGAAGATTTCAAACAAGTAAAAATAATTATCTATTTAGAACATACTATTGATATTTCTGATCTAGCTGATGCTGTTTGGAGATTCTCTAATAACGTAGATCCACGTAGAGATGCCTTTACAATTTATGCAAATTCTGAAGATGAAATCTCGCATGTTGGATTTGATGGTACTCGTAAAACGCTTGAGTTTGATGGTTTCAAAAGAGATTGGCCAAATATTCTCGCTAATACTCAAGAAGTAATAGATACAATTGATGCAAAGTGGGATAAACTTGGTTTAGGACCTTTAATTCCTTCTCCATCTAGAAAATATATTAAACAGCTATACGAAGGCGGAGCAGTAGCGAGGTAATAAGTTAATTTGTTAATGCGTTAATGTGTTAATAGGTGTTTAAATGCGCAGATTAAAATTTGATGGTTTTATTCGAATCTATTTAATCAATGAGTTAATTGGGGTATTGGTTTAAGATAAGCCCATTCAAATATATCAATGAGTCGATAATGATCAACCC
>CAZYBY010000268.1:0-4989 GCA_964645385.1 uncultured Sphingobacterium sp. | reverse complement strand
CATTTATCACTTCATCGAGTTCTTTTGCAGATTCTTTGAAATAAGTAAAAGTTTTGTCTTTTACTTCATTTGGAATTCTATCATCTGTAATTAAATCTATTAATCCCATTAAGCGGGCAAGAGGTGCTCGCACAACATGCGATTGCAACCAAGCAATTTCTTTGAGTTTGGTGTTTTGGGATTCTAGAGCCTCTAAATGTTCTAGTCGCTCAGTTAAATCTGTAGCCAATATAATTTTAGCTTTGATATTATTAAAGGAGATACTTTTACTTCTAATTTCAACTTTTAAAATAGTACCATCTTTTTTCAAATGTGTCCAAATTCCTATGTTTTCAAAGCTAGTGTGTTCTCGTGTATCTCTTAAAAGTTCGAATACTTTAGTTCTATCTGATTCAGGTCTTAAATCTCCAACATTCATTTTTAGAAACTCTTCTTTAGTATAGCCATATTGCTCTAAGGCTGCATTGTTTACATCTAAAAATGTTGCATGTTCTATATCAATAATCCACATTGGTTGCGGACTTAAATGGAAAATATCTGAGTATCTTTTTTCAGATTCGATAATTTGTAATTCAGTTTTCTTTTTATCGCTTATATCTCTAAAGAAAATAGATATACCATCTTCGGAAGGGTATGCATTAGCTTCAAACCACTTATCCGTTAATGGATGGTAATCTTCAAAGTGTACAGGAATGTTTTCGTTTACAGCTTTTGTATATTGTCTGTATGATAAGCTATCGATAGAATCTGGAAACAATTCCCATAAACTTTTACCCATTGCTTGTTCTTTAGTAACAGATAAATATAGCTCTGTATGTTTATTCCAATAGGTTACTTTCCATTCTTTATCTAGAGCCATAAATCCATGACCAATACTTTCTAATATTCTAGAATTTTGTTCAAATGCTTTCAGTAACTCTATCTCTACTTTCTTCTGTTTATCAATATCCTGGTAACTTCCATATATTTTTATGCATTCTCCATTTAGTCTTTCAGATTTACCAATACTACGAACCCATTTTTTCTGACCACTTTTTAATGTTACCTGAATTTCAAGATCGAATTCTGTACCCTTATCAATTAATTCAGATACAGCAGATCTTATTATAATTTCATCTTCTCCAGTATAAAATGCTAGCCCTTCTGCTAAAGTTGGGATATAATCGTCTGATACTTCTAAAATTTCACGTGTAATATTTGACCAATAAAGTGTGCCATTATTTTTTGTCGATAGGTCTAATTCCCAACCACCAACTTTTGATAATTTTGTGGCAGCATCTAATAGTTTTTGAAGTTCAATAATTTCAGTTATTCTTCTACCATAAGCAAAAGCATAACCATCTTCATTAAATACATCTGAAGAGCTCCAAGAAATCCATTCGTAATTACCTGATTTAGTTTTATATCTATTGATGAAATTTGAAGAGTTTTTACCTCTATTCATTGATTCATCATAAGTTACCATAGTTGAACTTAAATCATCAGGATGAATAAAATCTGTAAAAGGAGTACTTGTAATTTCTTCAGGGGTATAACCTAATAATTTACAAAATGCAGGATTAACTTTTGAGAAATGACCATTGGGTGAAGCAATTGCTAGAATATCAGGAGAACTTTCAAATAAGAGATACATTTCTTCCTCTTGTTGTTTACGTTTAATTTCTCCAGTTAAAAATTCACCTAAATTCGATAAAATTTTAAAAATAATATCATTGGAATCAATTGGCTTATCGTCGCAAAACATAAGGGCCCCAATCATATCGGATTTAATATGTAAAGGAATTCCTCCTGCAGCGATTAATCCTGATTTCTCAGCAGCTTCAGCTCTTATAAAATATGGATTTGTTAAAATATCATTCCAAACGATAGGTTTTTCTTCTGAAATGATTTTTCCAGGAATTCCTTCGCCAAAGGAAAGTGAGTTGATGTTTTCGCTTAATTTGAAGAAATGAAAGTAATTACTATTTATTGCTTCTTTTCCTCTTATTTTAATACTCTTTTTGTCTTTTGAATTTAACCAAATTTCAAAAGTTTTAAATTCTGTAAAGCTTATTAATAATTTTAATAGTTTATCAATAGCGATTTTTAAAGAGCTACTCTCTTTAAAAATTAATGAAATATCGTTTTCTAATTGATCTTTTTTTACTTTGAAAATATTATCAGATACATCACGTATTAAACCAAAAACGGTAAGAGCTTTACCATTTTCGTCACGTATAACTTGCCCCATTTCTTCAACATAGGAATAAGTATCGTCAGACTTTAAAAATCTATAATTTGTATTCCAAAAATATTTTGAAGAATCAGATAAGAATTCATCAGATGACAATTGTACTCTTTCATAGTCGTCGGGGTGTATCAGTCCATTCCAATGTGATGCAGGATATTTAATGTTTGCATCTAAATTATGCCCAAAAATCCTCCGCATTCCATCGCCCCAAGTTAATTCTTCATTGACAATATCCCACTCATAAATAGCATCATTTGTTAATTGATTAACAAACCTGAATTTATTATTACTGTTCTTTATACGTTCAATATATTCAAATTTTGAAAGTACTATTGACAATAGCTTTTGCGAACGATCAATTGCATAGGCTTCCCAACGATTTGGAGATCTTTTCTCTTCATAGTAGTTCGCAAATGTGGCCACTACTTCATTTTTGGTATTGAATATTGGTTGCGACCAACAAGCTGAAATATTATATTGTTTCGCAATATCTTTAAATTCAGCCCAACGTTCGTCTCTCATCACATCTTCAACAATGACTTTTCTTTTGGTAAAAGCTGCAGTCCCACAAGACCCTCTATTATCACCTATCTCTAAGCCATTTATACTATCTATATATCCTTTAGGTAGTGAAGGAGATGATAAATTTTCAATTTTATTATTTAAAATCTTTAGCACAGAGGCTTTCATATCTGGAAACAAATGCTCTAGGTGCATTAGATAATTAGTAACAATTTCTTTTAAGCTTGCATCTTCCATCATGCTTAATTCCATTATCTCTCGCTCTATTTCTTCAATATGTTGATAGAAATACTCTGCAGTTACATCCTTAATTACATTTAATACTCGATATGGAGTGCCGTTGTCATATCTTAATACAATAATTTTATCTTCAACAAATGCATACTCTCCATTTCCTTTTCTTAATCGATATTTAATATTGAAATTTACATCTGTCGAATTAAATACAGCATCCTCAAATTCTATATGTACCCTTTTATAATCTAAAGGATGAATATGCGAGATGAACATCTCTCTGTTTTTATCAATTGATATTGGAGTTATTTCGAAAACTGTTTTGAAAGATTCGCTTAAGTAGAGGTCATTACTTTCAATTAAAAAATCACAAGTACACTCAGAACTTGCTTGTATTAACAATCCATATCGTTCAATATATGAATTTCCAATATTTTCAATATCGAAATTATTAGTAGTCAAGGAATATGTTTTGGTAGTTATGTATTACTAAGATACATAATTTATTCCGAGAGGTTTGTCTTTTAATTGTAATTATTCTGCTATTATTTTTGGAACTGCTTGTTTTATTATTGGTAAAGAATGAAATAATCTAAAATGATTTTAATTGAAATAATAGCTTCATTATCAATATTTTATTTTTTTATTATCGATAAAAAGTTTATAAGTCTAAACAATTATAATAAGTATAAATACTTCATCTTGATTTTTTTTGTTTTCTTAGCCTCAAGAACAAATTATTTTATGAAAATTTTAGAAAATAAAGTCTGCATCATTACTGGTGCAGCATCAGGCATTGGATTAGTAACAGCTAGAAAGTTTGCCAATGAGGGAGCAATAGTTGTGATATGGGATGTGCAAAAAGAAAAGGGAGAATTAGCTTTAGAAGAACTTACTGCAAGTGGATGTAAAGCCTCATTCCAAATTGTAAATACAGCATCTTTCGAAGAAACTGAAAATGCTGCTAAAATAGTTTTTGATACCTATGGTAAAATTGATGTCATTATTAACAATGCAGGTATTACACGTGATGCAACACTTGCAAAAATGAGTGTAGACGATTGGCAAAAAGTAATAGATGTTAACCTTACAGGTGTATTCAATTGTACTAAATCGGTTTCTCCTTATATGGTAACAGCAGGTTATGGTAGAATTATCAATACATCTTCGGTAGTAGCCTTATATGGTAACTTCGGTCAGAGTAATTATGTAGCAGCAAAAAGTGCTTTAATTGGATTAACAAAAGTATGGTCTAGAGAACTAGGAAGAAAAGGTATCACAGTTAATGCAGTTGCACCAGGTTTCATCGCTACAGATATGATCAAAACTGTACCCGAAAAAGTAATTAATTCATTATTGGAAAAAACTCCATTGCAACGATTAGGACAACCTGAGGATATCGCAAATGCTTATGTGTTTTTAGCATCAGAATCGGCATCATTTATTACAGGTCAATGTTTAAGTGTTGATGGCGGAATAACGCTCTAATTTATAAATATGAACAAAGCAGTAATTGTTGGAACGGGTGCATATGCTCCAGATCGCATAATTCCTAACTCATGGTTTAACGAGCAACTAGGAGAGGATGTAGACACTTGGTTGCAAGCAAATGTAGAAATTTTTGATAGAAGGTGGTGTGCCGAAAACCAAAGCGCAGTTGACCTTTGCGAACAAGCTGCGATAATGGCATTAAAAAATGCAAACATTACTGCCGATAAACTCAACCTTATTATTGTAGCTACAGATACGCCGGAATATGTGTCTCCATCGACCGCTGCAGTTTTACAACATAGAATACAAGCAAGCAATTCTGGTAGTTTCGATGTTAACTCTGCTTGCGCTGGATTTGTATCTGCGCTTGATACTGCAAGTAAATATATCCAATCCGATAATTCTTATGAATATATTTTAGTAGTTGGTGCTTATGCAATGAGTAAGTATTTGAATTTACAAGATAAGAAAACAGTAACTCTTTTTGCTGATGGCGCAGGAGCTGTAATTCT
>CAZYBY010000267.1:0-30914 GCA_964645385.1 uncultured Sphingobacterium sp. | reverse complement strand
TATTCGATTTAAAGCTGCAGAAAATGGTTGGATAACAACATACGATTCAATTACCAATAGATATGCTCGTACCAATAGAAAAGAGATAAGTATTCGTGCGAATTTAGAGCCTATTCCAGAAATGCGATTAGACTTAAATATGCAGAGATCGATTTCTTTTAGTTATCAAGAATTTTTCAGATACGACAATGATATTTCTAGCGCGACGTATGGTAAGTTTAGATCATTCGGTGAAACAGAAACAGGTACTTTTAGTATGACGATTGTAACTGTTAATTCTGCATTTGAAAAATTAGCTGATAATGGAAGTTCAGCATTCTTCGATAAATTCGAAGGTAATCGATTTAGAATTTCGCAACGATTAGCAGCTGAAAAAGGAATTACAAGTATTGATACAGGAGGTTTTTATTCAGGATATAGCAGATACTCACAACAAGTATTGATACCAGCATTTATCGCAGCATATACTGGGCAATCGTCGGATCGTGTAGGATTAAATCCATTCCCTAAAATTCCTTTGCCAAACTGGAGAATGACTTATACCGGCTTGATGAAGTTTGATTGGATAAATGAATATTTCTCAAATTTCCAAGTTACACATGCTTATACATCAACCTATAATGTGAATAGCTTTAACAGACCAACTACACAAGCTATAACTTATGCAGCGAATGGTAATTATGTACCATCTTATGAAATTCAACAAGTAACAATTTCTGAAACATTCGCGCCTGTAATTGGCTTCGACATGACGATGAAAAACAAGGTTAATATTTTGTTGGAATACAAGCAAAGTAGGAATTTAGGCTTAAGCTTTGCAAATACTAGAGTAGAGCAACTAAATACCTTTGAATATAATGTTGGTGTGGGTTATACTACCAACAATTTACAATTGCCATTCAGTATCGGTAACGGGCAAAAAGTATTAAAAAACGATTTGAACCTACGAATGGATTTCAATATAAGGCTAAACAGAGGGGCAATACACCGAATGGATCAGGGATTTTCGGATGTAATTAATGGTTCTAGAGTCATTAGTATTAAACCGTCTGCAGAATATGTCTTAAATCAACGATTCCAAGTGAGATTATTCTACGATAGATTAGTTACTAAACCATTTATCTCTACAACCTTCCCTACAGCCATCACAAGCTTAGGGTTCAGTTTAAGAATTAATATTGGTGCTTAATTATTGAAAGAAAAATTTAACTTTGGGGAATAAAATTAAACACAATGAATTTTCCATCAGAACTAAAGTACACAAAGGACCACGAATGGGTTCGTTTAGAAGGTAATGTTGCCTATGTGGGCATTACTGATTTCGCACAACGTGAATTAGGTGATATCGTTTATGTTGATATCAACACAATCGGTAAAGATGTTGCTCAAGAAGAAGTTTTTGGTACTGTTGAAGCCGTTAAAACTGTTTCTGATTTATATATGCCTATCGCTGGTGAAGTTGTAGAAATGAATTCAGAATTAGATTCTAATCCTGAATTAGTAAACTCTGATCCCTACGGTAAAGGTTGGATGGTAAAAGTAAACGTTAGCAATGTTTCTGATTATGATACATTACTTTCTGCTGCAGATTACCAAGCTTTAGTTGGTGCTTAATTCCTTCTGGAGATATAATATATATTGGCTGATCTGGCTTTGCTTAATAAGCTATTTAAGCAATACACCAAGCAGCGGTATTCCAAAGGTTTCCTTCTTAAATTTTGAAGGAGCTGATAAAATTGTACATGCTGTTTTCTATTTCACACTGATGATTCTGTTATCGTGGGGACTTAGAAAACAGCATTATTATTTTATGTTAAATCGTAATTCCATTATTTATTCATTTCTATTCTGCGTTTTTTGGGGTGGATTGATGGAAATATCACAACTTTTGATTTTTACATATCGCTCGGCCGAATGGGCAGATTTTTTAGCGAACACAATTGGAGCCCTTTTTGCGTTATTGCTAAGTAAGATTTTGTTGAATACATCAAAAATTACGTAACTTGTACATTATTCGTAAATAATATGAAATCAAAATCATTATTCGCAATATTATTATTGGCTATTATAGCTTCTACATCATTGTCATCTTGCAAATCTCGTTGCCATTGCCCAACTTTTGGGAAGCAAACTCCTAAGAGTCAGGTACATACTATGGTATCGTAAAGAACCTTTTAAATAGTATTCTTATTTGGAATTAATTTAAATAAGCCCTAAATTGCACCGTTTTCTTAATAAAAACGCATATAATGAAACTGAGGAAGTTAACCGACCTTGAGCCGGGTGTAAAAGCAGTAATTGATTCATTTACCGACGAAGAATTATCTATTCGATTATTGGAGATGGGTTGTTTACCAGGCGAAGAGGTTGAAGTTGCACATATCGCACCTTTAGGGGATCCTATTGCAATTCATTTATATGGGCATAAATTAAGTTTGAGAAAAGCAGAAGCAGACAGCATTTTGGTGAAGTAAAGCTTTGAAAGAAGAAATAAATATTGCGTTAATAGGCAATCCGAATACCGGAAAGTCATCCTTGTTCAATGCCCTCACTGGCTTGAACCAAAAAGTTGGAAATTTTCCAGGAGTAACTGTTGATAAATTGATTGGCTTTTATGCGATTGATGAACACCGCTCTGCACGTATTATAGATTTACCTGGTACTTATAGTTTATACCCTCGTTCGCAAGACGAGCAAATCGCATTACAAGTATTAGGATCTAAAGGTAACCCCGATTATCCTAAAGTAGTAGTAGTTGTAGTTGATGCTACCAATCTTAAAAGAAACCTATTATTATTCTCACAAATTCTAGATTTAGATATGCCTTGTGTTTTGGCTGTCAATATGATTGACCAAGCAAGGGATCAACATCTCGACATCAATATTAAAGGCTTAGCAGATAAAATTGGAATTCCTGTTGTTGCTATCAGTGCTCGAAATAATGAAGGAATTAAAGAGTTAAAAGAGGCGATAAAATTTCAAGTAGATCATCAAGTTATCGTTGAATCAGGAACAGATATAAAACAGTATGCTCCGGAATTAATTGATGAGATAAAAAAATATTTTGAGATAGATAATGATTATATCGCCTTTGAATTAGCACATCATTATCACGAATTACAACATCTTTCTGAAGAGAAAAAAGAAGTTTTAAAAACGCTCGGTGAGAAATATAACTTCAATCATAATAAAGCTCAGGCACAAGAAACAATTGCAAGATTTAATCATATTAATGATTTACTATTTGGAAATGTTTCTATACCTAAAGCTCCCGAAAAAGAAAGTCATAGTAACAAAATCGACAAATGGCTTACGCATAGAGTTGGTGGACTAATATTATTTTTCTTAATTCTATTTGTTGTATTTCAATCGATATTTACTTGGTCGAGTTATCCAATGGATTTAATTGAACAAGGATTTATATGGTTGGAAAATGTGCTCTTAAGTATAATTCCAGCAGGAATTTTTCAAGATTTAATCGTTGGAGGAATTCTTCCAGGAATGAGCGGAGTACTAGTATTCATTCCACAAATTGCCATCCTATTTTTATTTATAGCAGTACTCGAAGATACAGGGTATATGGCACGTGTTACATTTATGATGGACCGCGTGATGAAGAAATTCGGATTGAATGGAAAATCTGTAGTGCCATTAATGAGTGGAATTGCATGTGCTGTTCCGGCAATCATGTCGGCACGTACTATTGAGAATTGGAAAGATCGATTAATTACCATTATGGTAACTCCCTTGATGAGTTGCTCAGCACGATTACCAGTTTATACTTTATTAATATCAATCGTAGTACCTAGTCAAAAAGTGTTTGGAATATTAAATATTCAAGGCTTAGTATTGATGGGCATGTACCTCTTAGGTTTTGTTGCTGCAATATTTTCAGCATACATCATGAAATTAATTATCAAAACGAAAGAGAGAAGTTATTTCATAATGGAACTGCCGGTATACAGAATGCCACGATGGTCGAATGTTGGGATTACCATTTTCAATAAAGTAAAAACATTCGTTACCGAAGCTGGTAAAATAATTTTAGCAGTATCTATTGTTTTATGGTTCCTTGCAACTTATGGTCCTTCGGATGATATTCAAGTAATCAATACGAAATACGAAACTTTAAAACACAATAATACTATTGCTCCAGATGAATTAACAAGAATGTATAATTCAGAAAAGTTGGAGGCATCGTATGCAGGGCATTTAGGTAAATTCATTGAACCTGTAATACGCCCACTAGGATATGATTGGAAAATTGGAATTGCTTTAATTACTTCCTTCGCAGCACGAGAAGTATTTGTTGGTACTATAGCAACTATCTATAGTGTAGAAAGTGATGGAGAAAAACTCGACACCGTTCGAGATAAATTAGTAATGGCAAAGAATGCGAACACTGGCCAATCAACGTTTACTTTTGCAGTTAGTGTTTCCCTTATGCTATTCTATGCATTCGCAATGCAGTGCATGAGTACACTTGCTGTTGTTTATCGAGAAACAAAATCCTGGAAATGGCCAGCGATACAACTAGCCTTTATGACGGTCTTGGCTTATACGAGTGCGTTGGTGGCTTATCAGGTTTTAAGGTAGTAATGGGTAATGAGTAATGGGTAAGTTAGTCTGCTGATATAAAATCCTGCATAAATGCAGTTGACATGTGATATGGTATTTGCTAAAATTGTGTATGAATCAATTTCACAAATTAGAGGTTTGGCAAAGAGCAAAAGATCTATGTAAGAAAATTTATATTGTTACTGATAATTTTCCTACAAGTCAAAAATATGGATTGGTTTCTCAAATGCAAAGAGCTGCTATTTCAATACCATCAAATATTGCAGAAGGTTCTGGAAGAAAAACTAAAAACGAGTTCGTATATTTTTTGAATATTTCAAATGGTTCATCTTTTGAACTTGAAACGCAAATAAATATTTCAAAAGATTTAGAATATATTAGTGATGAAAAGGAGAAAGAGCTAATTAAGGAAATACATATTATTCAAAAAATGTTATATAAACTAATTCAATCATTAACAAATTAACTCACTACCCACTACTCGTTACCCACTACTCGTTACCCGATACTCAAAAATGTCAGACCGCAATGCAAAAATTCTCGAACCTTATGTACCAGAAGGTACTGCTTCGACAATGGCGAAGTGGATTGATTATTTCCAGGTGGAACTTTCGATACATAAGCCGAGAGAATCGGTGTTAGGCGATTATAGGCATCCGCATGGAGGGAAGGGGCATAGAATTACAGTGAATAGAGATTTGAATCCATATGCATTTTTAATTACGCTAATTCACGAGTTTGCTCATTTAACGAATTGGAATAAAAATGCTCATAAAGTGAAACCACATGGGGAAGAGTGGAAAGCAGAATATAAGTTTCTGATGCAACCATTTTTAGATCGAAAAATTTTTCCTGAAGATATCGATAGAGCTGTACGTAAATACATGGCTAACCCTGCAGCATCGAGTTGCTCGGATGTTAACTTACTTAGGATACTAAAGAAATATGATAAATCTCAACATACTGTTTTTGTAAGTACTATTGCAATGGGAGGTTATTTTCAAATGAAAAATGGACGAAAATTTCAGAAATTGGAATTGGTGAGAAAACGTTTCCGTTGCAAAGAAATTTCCTCTGGAGATATTTATCTTTTTAGTCCGGTTTCGGAAGTTTATCTATTAATAAACGAGTAAAAGTGCATAACTATAAATAAGCACTTTTACTCATTAGTATTTTAATAATTATTTCTCTACAAATATACTAGCACTAAAATCGCAGCTAGTACATAAATCGTAATCCTCTACTTTAGATCCTTTATCTTTTTTACAACCTTGAGCAATTAATCTACCAGTGATTCCTTTTCCTGGTTTTAGTGTTTCTTTAATTTCTTCCCCAAAATAGCTTTTCACAAATTTGTCGTAATAGTTTGATTTTAATCGAACTTTAACTTTCTGATCAGAATTGTTTTTCACTTCTAAATCATAATGACAAGCAATCCCTTTACGCATTGCAAGCGCAATTCTGTACTCGATCTTGGCTGAAGTGCCGTCGTCAAATTTAACATCTACCGATTGCCATTCTGTAAATTTCCCCATTTCGCCAGGTGAAGGAGCCTTTAAACCTGAAACTACTTGAGCTTTACTGCTGATGCCTATTACACATAGTAATATAAACACCAATAATTTTGTTGTTGATTTTAGCATAAGTATAAATATTTAGTTAATTGGTTAGTCTAAGATAATCAGAAGTTTAGAGCTTCCAAAATACTGAATTTTAGAATTTAGAATATACTTCCATTACAGGTAGTGCCTTTCCTGTAAAATCCCAAAATGCTTGGTTTTCCCAACTAGAACAATTAGTAGAGGTATTTCCTTTGAAGGCTACCCATTCACCTCCCCAGTAACAAAAACCTAATCCGAATGCATTATTTTTCATCATGGATTTTATATCGTGAAGAAAATTCTTTTGCCCTAACTCCGTAGCTGGGTATGCTGGAATAATTTCATTCTCCGAGCCAATTATATTATTCGTCCAATCATTCCAAGTTAAAGTAAAAGGGTAAGATGTTTCCGCTATTATTACTTTCTTATTTAAGGATAAGCCGATGTTTAAAATTGAAGAATTCAAGGAGTCTAAATCTTTTCCATGCCATTTGGGGTAATAGGATAATCCAATGATATCATAATCTAGATTATTCATATTTGAGAAAAAATCTTCGGCAAATTGGTGGCCAGCGTAATGCAAAATAATTTTTGTTGTGCTTGAATTTTCACGTACTGCTCGAATACCTTCGCTTAATAATAATTTCAAATTAGAAAGTTGTGTGTAGCTTCCTTCAGGCCACAAAAAACCATTATTAATTTCATTGCCAATTTGAATGTAATCTGGATTAATTTCTGTAATAATTCTTTTAGTGTATTGATATACGCTGTCTTTTAATTGAAGAACAGTTAAATTACTCCAAGCACTTGGTTTTGATTGATGTCCAGGGTCTGCCCAAGTATCGGAATAATGTACTGTTATCCAAACTTTCGCTCCGGTGTTTTTAATTTCTTTTGAAAAGTTTTTAACCTCTGCAAATCCAGAATGTATATTGTTTGGATTTACCCATAGTTTCAAACGGAATGTATTGACTCCTGCAGTTCGAAGAGTATACAACATATCTTCATTGATGCCTGCAGAATTTTTTGCGACAAAACTGTACGTTCTTATTTCAGGGATAAGGGAAACATCTGCAGCTTGAATAAAAGAAAAATCTTCAAGTGTACTTGTTGACGGCGGTGTGCTAGATTTATTACATGAGAGTATAAAAAAGAAAAATGAAATTAGAAAATAGTAGTTCTTATTCATTGCTTTTTAATTAAGCTATTAATATTATAATTATGAAGTTTGAGGAACTTCAGATTAACCAAGTGCTCCAACGAAGGACCCGAACTACTCTCCGTAAACCAACTCCATTAATGTTTGTCCAACTACTTTCAAACTTTTCTTATCAATATTTTCAAGTTTGTCGTTATGTGTATGCCAATGTTTCCAAAACCCTGAGTTGCTACTTGCATCACGATGAATTAAATCTACCATCGGAATATTTGCTAGTGCATTTACATAATAATGGTCATCAATTATTGCTGGTGTATGTTCATAGCTAAAGTTTGATGAATAACCTGCTTTTGCAGCTTTTTGCCAAACGTACTCTAATACTTGAGGGGCATATGTACGCGACACTTCTTCTTGAGTGAATACAATATCAGAGCCACCCACCATATCTAACAATACTCCATATTGTGGACGATAATTTGGGATAGGAGGATTCTTTGCCCAATATTGAGATCCTAAACAATAGGAATCTTGCATTTCTGGGTATTTGCTATTTTCTGGTTGACCATAATCTTCGATATCGAATAAAAATAAATCGACACCCATGCTTGGATTCTTTAGCGAAAACTGACGAGCAATTTCTAATAATACTCCCGCACCACTTGCTCCATCGTTTGCTCCATCAATTGCTTTGTCTTGATCTTTTGTATCCTGATCAGCAAATGGTCTAGTATCCCAATGTGCCGCAAACATAATTCTTTTCGTTTGCTTAGGATTAAAAGATGCAATGATGTTTTTCAAATTGAATTTTTTACCATCAAAAGTTTTTACATCACCATTTTGCATATATACAGAAGCTCCGTAACTGCTTAAGATTTTAACAAAGTAATCAGCACAATTCGCATGCGCTTTGGTGCCTGGAACTCTTGGTCCGAATTCTACTTGCTTTTTTACAAATGCAAAAGCGCTGTCTTCATTGAAAATTGGCACTACAACTTTTTTCTCTTCGGACGTAGAAGTGCTACCGACTTTTTTACCTTCATTACAAGCTGTAATAAAATAGAAAATCGAAATCAGAAAAAAGTATTTTTTAAATATTAACATATTAACGAAATCTCAAATTAACAAATTACTCAACACTCACTATTCAATATAAGCCCAATCAGAACCTACTTTCGAATCCTTTATCAAAAGGCCTTTACTTTTAAACTTAGCTCGTATCATATCAACCATAGCAAAGTTCTTTTCTTCTCTAGCTGTACGATAGGTTTCCATCCAATCTTCAATCATTGGAATAAACAACTCATCGTTGTTAATATGATTATCCGATACACCAAATACTTCTTCATTAAAACTAACAAATGTGTTAATCAGCATATCGAAACTTTCTTTATCAAGTTCTTCTAATTTGATAATTCCTGCTTTAATAGAATTAATTCGTTTTAATAAATTGTATAATTCTGCAATACTTTTTGCAGAGTTGAAGTCATTATTCATTCCTTCATAAACTGCATTGCATTCATTTTTAATTTCAGTGCAAAGCTCTGCATCAACTTCAGTTCCGGCAGCATCTTTCCAAGCTAAACTTTTAGCCGTACGCATACCGTTAATCATTTTCATTAAGCCTTTATCAGCTGCATCTAATGCTTCATTAGAAAAATCTAATGTACTACGATAATGTGCTTGCAACATGAAAAATCTAATGGTTAGCGGTGAAAATGCTCTATTCAACAAAGGATGATCTCCACTGAAAAATTGAGAAAGGTTGATGGCATTACCCAACGACTTACCCATTTTCTGACCATTAATAGTGATCATGTTATTATGCAACCAATATTTAGCTGGATGAACATGGTTACTTGCTTTCGATTGCGCTATTTCACATTCGTGATGAGGGAATAACAAATCCATTCCTCCTCCGTGAATATCAAATTGCTCGCCTAAATATTTTGCACTCATTGCAGAACATTCGATATGCCATCCCGGGAAACCTTCTCCCCATGGAGAGTTCCAACGCATAATATGTTCTGGAGAAGCATTTTTCCATAAGGCAAAATCGAATGAGTTTTTCTTTTCTTCTTTACCTTCTAAGGTTCTTCTCTCTTCACCTGCATGTGCAATTAAATCTTCTAAAATTCTTCCCGATAATTCACCGTAAGGTTCGTTCTCGTTGTATTTCAATACATCAAAATATACTGAACCATTCGATACATATGCTAAGCCTGCATCGATGATTTTTTGGATCATTTCAATTTGTTCAATGATATGTCCAGAAGCTCTTGGTTCTATGCTCGGACGAAGGACGTATAATTTATCCATCATCATATGATAAGAGTTAGTATACTCTTGAGCAACTTCCATGGGTTCTAATTGTTCTAAACGTGCACGTTTAGCTATTTTATCATCCCCTTCATCTGAGTCGTTTTCTAAATGACCAACATCGGTTATGTTTCTAACATATCTTACTTTGTATCCACAAAATCTTAAATAGCGATTTACAAGGTCAAACGTAATGGCCGAACGAGCATGACCTAAATGAGGTTCCCCGTATACAGTTGGCCCGCATACGTACATCCCTACAAACGGACTACGAATGGGTTCAAAGAGTTCTTTCTCTCTACTTAAAGAATTGTAAACACTGATTTGTTGATTCATAAACAAACTTACTATTTTATTAATTTAAATACCCCTTTAACTGGGTAATGATCTGAATATTTTTTCTTGATAATTTTATAATCACACACCTCAAACTCTTGTCCACATAAGATATGATCGATTTGGAAATTTGGGAAGGCCCCATTGTAGGTAACCCCAATTCCATTTCCTTTTTCCCTAAATGCTATTTTTAAATCGCTCGAAATTACATTAAAGGCATAAGAAGCTGGAGTATCGTTAAAGTCGCCAGCCACAATAACAGGGTAGGGCGATTCTTCAATTAATTCAGCTACTTTATCTGCTTGCTCACCACGATGTAGAAAGGCATTTTTTATACGAGCACCAATGCGTTTGTTCGATTGCATATCCGTTTCTACATTTTTCACCTGATCTAAGTATTGATAATCTTCAGGCTGGAAACTGATAGATTGCAAATGAATATTGATAATTCGAATAGTATCTCCATTGTAATTTACATCTGAATATAAGCACACATTTGCATGAGGCCTGTCGTAAAAATGCAATATCTCTGTATTGATAATAGGGTATTTAGAAAAGAATGCCATCGACATTACTTCATTATCATTAGAATCAAAAACTTCTTCTTTGAAATAGCGATAATCGCCTTTTTTCATTAGTGTGTCTTTTATATCATACACACCTTTTTTACGATAATAAAATTCTTGAAAGCAAATGAAATCAGCCTTTTGATTAAGTACCATTTCCATCATCTCGTGCTTAGTTTTTTTATCGTATTTATTTGTTTTGATAGATTTAAAAAGATGTGCATTATAACTTAAAACTGAAAATGAGTTTTCTAAATTCTTCTCCGCTTCATTTCCGAATTGAATATAATTTAGAACTGAATTCCAACCAAAAGCAATAAAAAATAATGGCACAATTGCAAACCATCTTCTATTGAAGATCCAATATATAGCAAATAAAATATTGATGATAAATGTGAATGGGTATGCTAAACCGAAAAATGCTATAGGCCAATAGATGCTAGGTCTTACCCATGCCGCTATATATGCTATGCTTAATGCTGCAATACTTAATAAGTTCATGAATAGCATGAACCAAAAAATAAAAGATTTTTTCTTTTTCGATTTCATCTATTGCTTACCGGCTTTAAATAATATTTCTTTTTCTTTTGATGATAAATTTTCATACCCCGATTGAGATATTTTATCAAGAATTCTATCTACTTCCTCTTGCGATACTGCCACTTTTTTTACAGAAATCGGCTCTGAACTTTTATATGCAACTTTCAATTTTTTCTTTTTGAAAATATTTGAAATGCTATCTATCAGCTTTGCGGGATATTTTGTCCAGTCATTGCCGTTCTGTAATTGTTTTACAATGATGTAACCGAACAAAGCACCACCAAGGTGTGCAATATGCCCACCAGAGTTGCTGCTGTTTATTCCAACTAAATCTATAATCAAATAAATTAAGGCAATGTACTTTAATCGAATTGCACCGAATATTGCAAACATCACTTCGAAATTTGGAACTAGTGTTGCAGTTCCAAACACAATACCCATAATAGCTGCAGAAGCGCCTAGTGCTTTAGAATATTCAACAGTATCATTGAAATATGGGAATACATTATAGCATAAAACATAAAACAATCCGCCAAATATTCCGGTTAGAAAATAGGTGTAAATAAATTTCTGAGCACCTAAAAAGTCTTTGAATATTCCTCCGAACCAATACAGCACCATCATGTTAAATAGAATATGAAAAATTCCATTGTGTAAAAACATATAGGTAATGATTGTCCATGGATGTGCTATTAATTGCGTTATACTTGCAGGTAACATTAAATAGCTTGTACTGAATAGGGCTATAGGATCCGGAAGTTTTAGTAAGAAGCAAATTACTGATGATAATAATCCAACGATATAAACAATTGCATTGATGAGAATTATTTTCATCAATACATCCTTATTTAAAAAATATGATTTGAAATCGTCGTATAAACTACTCATCTTAATTCCATCTATTAGTTTTACTTCTCCAATATTTTATCAGAATAAATCCGAATAACATTCCACCTAAATGTGCAAAATGCGCAACGTTATCTCCTGGGTTATTTTGTAATCCACTATATAATTCGAACAATCCATACAGAATAACAAAATACTTTGCTTTCATCGGAAGGAAGAAAAATACATAAATCATTGCATTAGGTAATATCATACCAAAGGCTAATAACACACCGAATACAGCACCCGATGCACCTACAGTGGGAACATTTTGTTTTACTTGAATTAATTCATTCACTATAGCAATGGCATTATTTTTAAACCCTAAAGTATCTGGATTGTTAGTCCAAAGGCTCATCAGTTCACTGAAACTAGATCTGTATTCTGTTGGGACACTATTTAACACAAAGCTCTCAAAACCTCTAGGAGTAGGATTCGATAAAAACACTTGCGCTGCATCTTTTAATTGTGAGATTTCATAAAAATTAATAACACTATGAAGAAACGCAGCACCTAGCCCTGTTACGATATAATAAATTAAGAATTTTTTTGGTCCCCAATAATTTTCAAGCACCGCACCAAACATCCATAAAGCAAACATGTTTGAGAATAAATGCATGAAATTTCCATGCATAAATAAATGCGAAATTAATTGATATGGTTTGAAAAGATCTGATCCTGGATAATATAAAGCCAAGTAATCTTTTAAATCGATGTGCAAAGTATTTTGGAAAACTATAGTCGCTACAAAAAATAATCCATTTAGAATTAAGAGATTTTTAACTACAGTTGGAAGTACTGAAAACCCTTGGGGTCTGTAATCGTTCATAATAATATTTTTATCCGAAATATGCAGCTAAGTCGTCTATGCTTAAACGAACGAAGGCCGCTTTACCATTTATTCCTGTATTGGGCAATTCACAAGCAAAGAGTTCATCTATTAAATGATTCATCTCTTCTTGATTTAAAATTTTACCAGCTTTGATAGCTGATTGTTTAGCTAGAGAACGAGCAAGCAACTCTTTTTGTTCAAATTTTTGCAAACTACTTTGTTGTTTATAAGATTCTAATAATCCCATTAACATTTGTTCTTCGTTTGCAGAGTTTAATTCTGCAGGTACTCCATGTATCACAAAGGTATTTTTACCAAATTCTTGGATATCAAAACCTACTTGTTGTAAATCGGGTAATAGCATTTTGCAAAGCTCAAAATCTGCAGCATTCATATGTATGCTTTGTGGAAATAGGCTTTGTTGGCTAGTTCCTGCTTGCTGATTTAACATTTCGTAGAAACGTTCGAATAATATTCTTTCGTGTGCAGCTTGTTGATCTATCATCAAAATACCATTTTTTATCGGGCTGATGATATATCGTTGATGAAGCTGAAAGGTATTTCGCTCGCTAATTTCTGTTTGTTTTAAATTGTTTTCTTGATGAAGTTTCGTTTGTTCTACCTCATCGTTAGGTTTCACTATTTCATATAAAGCTTCCCAGCCTGCATTACTTCTAGGCATAGCCGTGTTCTCTGATCGATAACCTGATTGATGTCTTTTTTCAAATGGATTAAATTCGTGGTTTACAGAAATCGTTGGCACTCGAATTTCATCCGTTTTAGGATCAAATGGTTTTAAATTATTAAAACTAGATTCCGTATTAAAATCTATGCTTGGACTAACATGATATTTCCCTAATGATCTTTTTATAGCAGCACGTAAAATGGCATAAACCAATTTTTCATCTTCAAATTTAATTTCCGTTTTTGTCGGGTGAACATTCACATCGATATGTTTGGGGTCGATATCAATGAATAGCACGTAAAATGGGAAACTATCTGAACCTAATAACTCCTCAAATGCGTTCATTACAGCATGATTGAGGTAGGGGTCTTTTATAAATCTTTTATTGACGAAAAAATATTGTTCGCCTCTAGTCTTTTTCGCAAATTGAGGTTTACCTATATATCCATCAATTGTGATAATATCTGTGCTCTCTTCAACCGGAACAAGGCGTTCTTGATATTGATTCCCAAAAATGGCAGTTATTCTTTGTTTTTGATTTACAGCAGGTAAATGAAACATTTCTTGTCCATCGTGGTGCATAGAAAAAAATATTTCAGGATGTGCCAATGCTTGGCGCTGAAATTCGTCGATAATATGCCTAAGTTCTACAGGATTAGATTTTAAGAAATTTCTACGAGCTGGAATATTATAAAATAAGTTTTTGATTGATATCTGGGTTCCATCTGTCATACTGCAAGCTTCCTTGCGAGTTATTTTAGAACCCTCAATTTCCAATAAAGTCCCTGTACTTTGACTCGCTTGCTTAGTTTTCATTTCAACCTGAGCTATTGCGGCGATAGAGGCCATTGCTTCTCCACGAAATCCCATGGTACGAATCTCAAAAAGATCTTCAGCTTTTTTAATTTTAGAAGTGGCATGACGTTCGAAGCACATTCGCGCATCGGTTTCACTCATTCCTATCCCATTATCTATTATTTGAATGAGGCTTTTCCCTGCATCCTTAATAATCAGCTTAATCTGTGTTGCTTTTGCATCTATTGAGTTCTCTAAGAGTTCTTTGACGGCAGATGATGGACGCTGAATAACTTCCCCTGCAGCAATCTGGTTCGCGACTGAATCTGGTAATAATTTTATAATATCCGACATGTTCCTCTAATTCAAGATTGTGGAGAAAATATATTCCTCGTGTACTTGATTGATTTATTAGTTTTGTAAATTAAGACAACTTATACAAAATTACATTTTTTTCGGGCAGTAGATATGCGGAAGACGATAATAAGCGCACTCTTTTTATACATTTTATCCACAACACAAGTATTCTCTCAGGGCTTAGATACCTTAGGCGCTGGCAGATGGGCAGATTCAGTATTGAGGACGATGAATGATGATCAAAAAATTGGTCAATTATTCATGGTTGCGGCGTATTCGAATAGAGATAGTACTCATATTAAGGAAATTACAAAATTAATTACCAATTACCATATCGGTGGATTATGTTTTTTTCAAGGTGGACCTATGCGTCAGGCTCAACAAACCAATTGGTATCAATCGAAAGCGAAAACGCCTTTATTGATTTCTATTGATGGGGAATGGGGTTTGTCGATGCGATTAGATTCTGTTGTAAGATATCCGAAACAAATGGCATTAGGGGCTATTGCGGATAATCAATTAATCTATGATTTTGCAAAAGAAACTGCTCGTCAATGCAAGCGAATAGGTATTCATTTGAACTTCGCGCCAGTTATTGATGTGAATAATAACCCTAAAAACCCAGTTATCAACGACCGTTCTTTCGGGGAAGATAAATATAGAGTAGCTGCTAAGGGCATAGAATATATGCGAGGTATGCAGGATAATGGAATCATGGCGAATGGAAAACATTTTCCTGGGCATGGGAATACCGACAAAGATTCTCATCTTTCTTTGCCAACTCTTAATAGAACTAAAATTCAACTTGATTCTACTGAATTGTATCCATTCCGTGAATTAATCAGTAGAGGATTAAGTAGTGTTATGGTAGGACATTTATTTGTGCCTGCTATTGATAGTACAAAAAATACAGCATCGAGTATTTCTCAAACTATTGTAACTAATCTATTGAAAAAGGATTTAGGTTTTAGTGGCTTGGTATTTACTGATGCTTTGAACATGAAAGGTGTAAGTTCTTTTTTTGCTCCTGGTGAAGTTGATGCTAGAGCTTTGATTGCTGGAAACGATATGTTGTTGTTTACAGAGAATGTTCCAAATGCTTTCACAGAAATTAAAAAAGCTTTACGAGATACATTAATTTCAATGTCGGAAATTGAAATGCGAGCTCGAAAAATATTGATAGCAAAATATGCTGTTGGACTAAATAAATATCAAGCAATAAATATGAATGGTATTTACGAAGATCTGAACTCAAACGAAGCAAAGTTGGTTAGTATGAAATTGTATGAAAATGCAATGACCTTATTAGCGAATAAAGATAATCTTATACCTTTCAAAAGCCTTGAAAATAGAAGTATTGCGGCAATTAGTATCGGTGCAGATATCAATAACGAGTTTCTAAACATGTGTAAAAACTATGCAGATATCACAACGTTTGCTTTGAAAAAAGATGCTTCTTTAAATGATTTTGATTTTCTTGGTAAAAATTTAGATCAATATAATACTATAATTGTAGGCATACATGATATGTCGAGAAACGAATCAAAAAATTTCTCAATCAGTAAACAAACAAAAGACTTTTTAGGGAATTTAAGTCAGCACTCAAATGTTGTAGTTGTTGTTTTTGGAAATGCATACAGCTTAAGAAACTTCGAAAATCTTGCTCCAATTTTATTGGCGTATGAAGATAACGACTTCACGAGAAGCTTGGCAGCACAAGCACTTTTCGGAGGTATTCAAATTAAAGGCACCTTGCCAGTTACAGCATCTGAGATTTTTAAAGGTGGAGATGGATATGTAACAGATGAGGCTATTCGAGTTAAATATACTTTGCCCGAAGAAGTTGGTGTTTGCTCTAAATGTTTAAGTCAGATTGATGAAATCGCGAATAAAGCCATAGCTGAAAAAGCAACACCTGGTTGTCAGATATTAGTAGCAAAAGACGGTAAAGTGATTTATTCTAAATCATTTGGATATCATACATATGAGCAAACTCAAGCAGTTAAAAATTCTGATCTATACGATCTAGCATCTTTAACTAAAATTCTTTCTACAAATTTAAGTGTGATGAAAATGTATGATGATGGAGCTTTGGATTTAAAAAAGAAATTCAACCATTACATCAAGTATACAAAACAGAATAACAAGAAATATATCATGGTTTCAGATTTGCTCACACATAAAGCGGGCTTAGTACCATTCATTCCTTTTTGGAAAGAATCTCTTGTCAAAAATGAAGCTAATGGCCCGAATTACAGTGCAGATTCGTCATCATTTTATTCTATAAAAGTTGCTGATAAAATGTACCTGAGATATGATTATCCTGAAAAGATGAAGGACATCATTCTTAAATCGGAAGTAAAGGATTATGGTAAATATGTTTATTCAGATTTGAGTTTTTATTTTTTGAAAGATATGGTTGAAAAGCATTATGAAATGCCAATCGACCAATTAAATAAAAATACATTTTATGCTCCACTAGGCTTGAGTACATTAGGTTTTCAGCCTTTGAAAAAATTTACATCAAATAGAATCGCTCCTACAGAAAATGACACTGTTTTCAGAAAGCAATTGCTTGATGGATATGTTCACGATCAAGGAGCTGCAATGTTAGGTGGAGTTGCAGGGCATGCAGGATTATTCTCGAATGCAAACGATGTTGCTGTTATTATGCAAATGTTATTGAATAAAGGTACTTATGGTGGAGTTCAATATTTCAAGCCAAATACTGTGGATTTATTTACAGCTAAATATAGCCCGGATTCTCGTAGAGGTTTAGGCTTCGATAAACCTGAGATGAATGCTAAGAATTCTCCAACTTGTAAAAGTGCTTCAGCATTAACATTTGGACATACAGGTTTTACAGGTACTGCAACATGGGTTGACCCTGCAAACGGATTAGTATATGTATTCTTATCGAACAGAATAAATCCAAGTGTTGATAATAAAAAGCTAGTAGAAATGAATATTCGCACCGATATCCAAGAAGTTATTTATGGTGCGATGAAACACTGATTAATTTGTTAATGGGTTAATAAGTTAATCCCGAATACTCGGGACAAGTTATGGTAATGCGTTAATAAGTTAATATGTTAATCCCGAATACTCGGGACAAGTTATGTTAATGGGTTAATATGTTAATGGGTTAATTTTGGATTAAAGAATTGAATTAATATTCTGAATAGACCCTTTTGTTATTCATTTTTAGTTTAACAATTAAAGCAGAAAACTTCTTCTCCATTTGTTAAACCAGAATTTATAAAAATGATCGAAACTCTTTGAACCCATTTGAGTGTATTCCTCTTGGAGTTTTTTATATAAATTTTCATCCTCAGCTTGTAGCTTTTGGAGGTCAATTTTTTTCTTTATGAAAAACTCTTCAAAGGTCATGATTTATTAAGTTTCTTACTTCTTGAGGTTTGTAATCATATCAGTAACTAATCCTGGTAAATCAAATTCATTCTTCCAAGCCCAATCATTTCGTGCATAAGAATCATCAATGCTTTTCGGCCAAGAGTCGGCTATAACTTGACGAGGATCTGAATCCACATAAGATATTTTGAAATCAGGCAAGTGTTTCACAATCTCTCCAGTAAGGGATTTTGGGGTAAACGACATTGCCGCAACATTATAACTTGAACGAATTTTAACTAAGCTAGATTCAGCATCCATTATACCTATTGTTGCTTTAATGGCATCACTCATATGCATCATCGGTAACTCAGTATTTTCAGATAAGAAGCATTCGTAAGAATTGGTTTTCAATGCTTCGTGGAAAATATGTACAGCATAATCGGTAGTGCCTCCTCCTGGTGCCGATTTCCATCCGATTAAACCAGGATATCTTAAGCTTCTTACATCTAATCCATATTTCAAGAAATAATATTCACACCAACGTTCACCTGCCAGTTTACTAAACCCATATACGGTGTTTGGATCCATTACACAATATTGAGGGGTATTATGTTTTGGGGAATTTGGTCCGAATACAGCAATAGAACTTGGCCAATACACTTTCTTTACTCCATACGTTCGTGCAAAATCTAAAATGTTTAATAATCCATTCATGTTTAGATCCCAAGCCATCTTAGGCTTTTGCTCTCCCACAGCTGATAATAAAGCTGCTAGTAAATAAATTTGCGTTGGTTTATATTTCTCAAATATTGCTTGTAATCCTGCTTTGTCTAATACATCAGAAAATTCAAATGGACCTCCATTCAACACTTCATAGCTAGGTTCCTTAATATCTGTTGCCACTACTTGGCTTCCACCATGAATTCTTCTTAATTCATTTACTAGTTCCGTACCTATCTGTCCGTTAGAACCGATAACTATAATCGTCTCTTTCATTTGCTTAGATTGTATAGGCAAATGTAAAATATTTCAACGGAATTAATAATGTATTGTAAAAGGTATTTTATAGCTTTTTCTAGTACCTTTTTCTGTATAACTCTCAACATGAAGTATATACAAGCCCATAGGTATTATTTTACCATCTACACTTAAATCCCATACCATCATTCCTGTGTTTCGGACACTCCTTCTATCAATTATTTTAGATACAATTTTACCACTTATTGTAAATATTGAAACTGTAACTAAATTGACATCATCCTCAATATGATAGTTAAGTTCTAATTGACCATCGTTACTGTTACGAGTCGGTAATAAGACATCTTTTGTCAACCAAAATTCTGCGGCCTTCTGCTGACTTTCTTTTACAGATTGTGAATTTTTGTATGTCGGACTAGCTTTTCCAACATCATCTGTTGCGGAACTCCAATTCTCCGCAAAATTATTCTCTTGGCTAATTCTTTTTCGTTCTAAACTTCTTCCTTCATTATCTTCTATCCATTTTAAATGATAATCTTCATTGTATTCAAGTATATCTACCAGTTCAAAGTTTTCATTTAACAATCCTACTATACCTTTGTCATCGGGCAAACTAATCATCTTCGAGGTTTCAATCAAATGATTTTCATTTTTTACAAAATATTGCGATTTAATAGTCTCACTATTTAGACTGATAATCCTATATTCTGAAGGATAAATCAGTGTATATCTAGAATTTATTTTTACGATATCCCTTATTTTAAATGTGTCGATTAAATTCGAAATTATAAGATCTTTTATGTCGATAATAGAATCTGAATTATTGTAAAATTCAATAAAATCAACACCTCCAGGTAATGGATTAAATAATATTTCATTTATTAAAACTTCATTTTTTAATGGAATATGTTTATTGTAAATTAAAAATGAAGTATCCAAACTCATACCTAAACAATTTCTAATCTGAATATTTAAATCAATTGCTTCACCGTGTTTTAATGCGTTTTTAAGAAAGATAATAATTCTACCATTTTCCTTAATTTCGAAATTTATTTCAGCATTATTTTCATCTATAATTTTTATTTCAGCTGTTTGCTCTATTATTGGTGAGAAGCTGCATTCTATTTTATATTGATCTATTACTTCTGCCTTAGTTAAATTGAAATGAGCAAATGTATAATGATCTATACTTTCATTTTCTTTGCCAGGGCTTCCCCCAAGTGTATTCGCTGATGCTTGCCAAACGAATTCACTTTTACAATCCCATGTGTCTGAAATATGACTATAACTATAACCTCCCTCACGTTTATCTTTTGGAAGTTGCATGTAGGTATATTGGTAACTTTCTATTAGTAGTTTGTTGTAATCCAGTAAAAAAATACTATCGCTTTCATTACTTAATGAAATCATTTTATTCAATGGGAGATAGAATATATTAGGGTCCCATGCATTTCGAAAATCTTTATGAGATAATAATAAGTACTGCCTAGCTTTCCATAGCTCAATGTTTAGTTCTATTGTATCTCTTTTATCCGTAAGAAATAAGGAAACATTTTCAAGTTCTTCATCACTGTTATTATACAATTCTATGTATTCTGCCTCCGGCAAACCCATACTAGGACTGGGATCTGCCATGATTTCTGAAAATCGTATATACGATGAAGTATTTATCAAGCTACTAATATTGACAGGTATAATTACATTAGTATCTGCTCTGCTACAGCTAGGAATATACTGACAAACTAAATTGTATTTCCCAACAGGTAATGCTGTGTTAAAAGTCAATGTAAATGTTTGATAATATGGTGAGTCTATTTCCATCTTTTGAGGAAAAAATAATTTCGATTTAGCACCCACAAAATATATCTGTGCAGGATTGATATATCTACCATCAACAGCTTTGTTCATCTTTACTTTAAATTGAAATCCGTTTAGATTTTGGAATGAAGAAACAGCAAGGTTTTTCTGATCAATATGGAAATCAGCAATACTATTTTTCTTGCCTGGCGTTCCTCCTATATTATTAATACTACTACTCCACTTGTTTATAAAACTACATTTATTGAATGGGTCAATTAATTCTAAGCTCCAACCTCCATCAAGTTTTGTAATATCTCTGTACCAAGTATTCTTGTAAGAAACTCTGTCGATTAATCGCCCAACCTTGTTATTGATACTTATTGTAGCAGAAGTATTGCTTAGACTTATCATTCCATTAATACCTATACAGGTACCGTATGCTTTTATCTCTGTTGTATCACTGTTTGAACACAGAAGAATATATTCTCCTGGCTTAAATAGTTTTGGAGGTAAGGTATATTTTGAAGTTCCAATGCTAATTGAATACCCATCTAAATTCACAAGATTTGGTGATGAATTGTAAAGTTCAATGTATTCAGCTTCTGCCAAGCCATGACTAGGAAATGGATCTGCATATATTTCATTCACACGAATTAAACTCGTATCATCATTATTAATAAAACTTAGCATGAATGAGTTTTCTCTTAATAGTTTATTGTCGCAAGTTGAGATGTTTTCCAACAAAAATTCATAAACATTGTTGCTTTTAAATTTTTTCGTAAAACAAATTTTCAATTCATTTTTATTAGGGTTAACATATTGAACACTCTTAACTTGGGTATCATAATTTTTAATTCTGTAGTTTTTAGAATTGCGCAAATTTATAGTATCCGGAGTGGTGTTGAATTTTATATATATAATAGAATCACTTAATATATTTACCTTTTCAATATATAAATCTTCAATACCTTTCTTCCAATATGAATTTGCCTTTCCTGGCGTTCCTCCACTCTCTGATATGCTTGCAGACCATAAGTATGAGCCTTCGCATATTTTTTTAGATGATGTATATTCCAAACTGTACCCACCATCAGCCTTACGACTATCTTTATACCAAGTAGAGGAATAGTTTACCTCATCAATAATTAGTTCTTTATCAGAAATAATCTTTAAATAGGATCCATTATTTAGTAAAGATGGCCATGTGCTTAATCCAATAACATTACCATATTTAGAATAATCTGAAGTGTCTGTACTCTTACATAATATCAAGGCTTCATTACTTTTGATGATATAATTTGGAAGCATAATTTTACTTGTACCATTTTGATAGACCCAATTATTTATATTGATATCATGCTCACTTGGGTTATAGAGTTCTATGTATTCATGCTCGGGCAAATCTACCGCTGGACTGGGGTCTGCCATAATCTCAGAAATAAATATATCGTGTTTTTGTATAATTTGTTCTGGGATTGTATCAGGCTCATAAGTGCCAATTTTAATATCATCTAGAATCATCTTGTCAGACTTTGTAGAAGTATGTTTTAGCGATACTCCGAAATATTCTGATTCCGAATAGGAATTATCGTACGCAGATCCTTCTAAAGTCCATGTTTCATTAGTATCTATTCTGCTATACAATTCCCAATTGCCATTAAGTTTATGTATTATCTTAAAATAACTTCGAAGTGTATCTGCAGTTGTTCTGGTTTTTGCTGAACCATCAAGGATTTTAAAAGTTGACTTTCCCGACTTTCGATATAAATCATAGGAATCTGAACTGCCAGTTTCTCCGATTTGAAGAAAATAACCATTCCCGATACTATCTAACTCAGACCGGTTAAAAGCTAAGTAAATTTTAAGTTGATTACTGCTGCTAGGGTCTGTGTTCATTTGAACATAGAATTCCCAACAAGTATTTCTTAAGTTTTTATTAATTGTCGACAAATATACAGTATCGCTTTTGTTATAAAGCTTTGTTTGAAGTTGAAACTTAGAATTGATAAAGAAACGCCCAGTGTCGCCCATCCATACCGGTTGATGAAGAAACTCCCCATCGTTGAATCCTTCCGACACTTGGCTAAAAGCAAAAGAATTCAAAAATAATCCGACCATCCACAAAATCTTTCTCATATTTGTAAAGTTTCCAAATTGCTTGGAATTCTACAACCGCATATATGCGGGATTATTTATGCAGGATGATAAATACAACAATTTAAAATAAAATGAAAATAGCAGTAGTAGGCGCTACCGGCCTTGTAGGTACCATGATGTTGAAAGTGTTGGAGGAACGCAACTTCCCATTAACAGAATTATTACCAGTTGCTTCAGCAAAGAGCGTTGGTAAGGAAATCGAGTTTAAGGGTAAGAAGTATAAGGTAGTGAGCATGGACGATGCTATTGCAGCTAAACCAGATATAGCTTTATTTTCGGCAGGTGGAACTACTTCACAAGTTGAAGCTCCTCGTTTTGCAGAAGTTGGTACAGTGGTTATTGATAATTCTTCAGCTTGGAGAATGGATCCAACAATTGCATTAGTTGTGCCTGAAGTAAATGCTTCTGTACTTTCCTCATCAAATAAAATTATTGCAAACCCGAATTGCTCTACCATCCAAATGGTAGTTGTTATGAAGCCTTTGCACGAGAAATATAAAATTAAAAGAGTAGTTGTTTCAACTTATCAATCTGTAACAGGTACAGGTGTAAAAGCTGTTAATCAATTGATGAATGAGCGAAAAGGCGAACCAACTGAAATGGCTTATCCTTATACTATCGATCTTAATGTTATTCCTCAAATTGACGTTTTCACTGAAAATGGATATACCAAAGAGGAAATGAAAATGATTAATGAAACAAAGAAAATTATGGGAGATCAATCTATTCAGGTAACTGCTACAACGGTACGTATTCCTGTGATGGGTGGACATTCTGAATCGATTAACATAGAGTTTGAAAATGATTTTGATCTGAAAGAAGTAAAGGATTTATTATCTAATGCAGAAGGTGTAGTATTGCAAGACGACCCTGCAAACCTAATTTATCCAATGCCTTTAACTGCTCATAATAAAGATGCAGTTTTTGTTGGAAGAATTCGCAGAGATGAATCTCAACCTAAAACATTAAATCTTTGGGTAGTATCGGATAACCTTAGAAAAGGTGCCGCTACAAATGCAGTTCAGATTGCTGAATATTTAGTGCAAAATAAAATAGTAAGCTAAAAACAATTGTTTTTTTATTAGGTTTATTACCTGATGAATTTAAACAATCCTAAAATAGCAGTTGTAATAGGTGCAGGAATTGCAGGTATTGCAGCTGCTATTCGTTTAAATGCTAAAGGCTATAAAGTAGTTTGCATTGAAGCTAATGCTTATCCAGGTGGAAAATTATCCGAAGTTTCTGGTAATGGTTTTCGATTCGATGCTGGTCCTTCACTTTTTACAATGCCTCAATATGTAGATGAATTATTCAAACTTCATCACAAAAATCCTAGAGACTATTTCAATTATAAACGATTAGATAATACTGGTGTATATTTCTACCCAGATGGAACTAGCTTTACAGCACATAGTAATTTAGAAGAATTTTCTGAAGAATTATTCAAGAAATTTAACACACCTAAACCTCAAATTAAATATTTCTTTAAAAAGAGTAAAACGATATTTGATATTACATATCATGTTTTTTTAGAACGATCAATTCATCGATTAAAAACATATTTGCGTTGGCCAACATTTGTATCAATATTGAAGTTCGGAAAAATAGATGCTTTCAAAACTATGCATCAATCGAATGCTAATATATTTACCGATCCAAGAGTTCAACAATATTTTGATCGCTACGCAACTTATAATGGTTCCAACCCTTACAAAGCACCTGCGACTTTACAAGTAATTCCTCATTTAGAACATTCATTTGGAGCTTATATCCCTGAAGGTGGTATGATTTCAATTACTAATTCACTTGTAAAGCTAGCCAAAGAAATAGGCGTAGAATTTATTTTTAACACTAGAGTAACTGAAATAAATTATAAAGAAAATAAAGTTAAAGGTGTATACATTATAGAGAATAATATCACAAAATCTATTGATGCAGAAGTAGTATTTAGCAATATGGATATGGTATATACCTATCGTCGTTTATTGCCAAATCTTCGAGCACCTGAAAATTTATTGAATCAAACTAAATCTAGTTCAGCATTAATTTTTTATTGGGGTATCAATAAATCTTTCCCTCAATTAGATTTACATAATTTTTTCTTTACAGATAATTATAAAGCTGAGTTTGATGCTATAGATAATGGAGAAATTTATTACGATCCTACTGTTTATGTTAACATCACCTCTAAGCATGTAAATACAGATGCCCCAGAAGGATCAGAAAATTGGTTTACCATGATAAATGTTCCTCATAACAATAATCAAAATTGGGATGTATTGATTCAGGAGTCCAGAAAAAATATTATTGATAAACTTTCTAAATCTTTAAAAGTAAACTTACAAGACTATATTGTTTTTGAAGAGATATTAGACCCCAGAAGTATTGAATCCAAAACATCATCTTTCAAAGGGGCATTGTACGGAAATAGTTCCAACAATAAATACGCTGCATTTTTAAGACATGCCAATAAAAGTAATCAACTGAAAGGTTTGTATTTTTGTGGAGGAAGTGTACATCCTGGTGGAGGAATACCATTAGCGTTATTATCAGCAAAAATCGCAACAGAAGATTTATAATATGATCAAAAGAATTTTATCGGAAAAAACATATTCATCTTTTGCGCTAATCGTCATATTTCATATTGTCGGTTTAGTGGGATTTACGAATGACCCCCTAGTTAATTTATTTAAAGTATTGGTCCCTTTTCATTTATTGCTGATGCTTGGGATAGTGCTTTGGAATAACACATCGTGGAACAAACAATTTATTATATTTTCAACACTCATTTTGTTTTTCTCTTTTATTGCTGAAATGATAGGAACAAATACAGGTTTAATCTTTGGAGAATATTCGTATGGAAAAACCCTTGGACTAAAACTTTGGAACACACCTTTACTGATAGCTGTAAATTGGTACGTTTTAGTACTCGGAGTAGGTTCTGTATTATCGTATTTACACTTAAAATCCAATCTCGTTGTCGCTGCCATTGGAGCTTCAATTTTAACTCTATTGGATGCATTAATAGAACCGATTGCAATAAAGTTTGATTATTGGCAGTGGAACATGATAGAAGTCCCAGTTCAGAACTATTTGGCTTGGTGGGTATTAGCCTTCATTTTTATACTGATTTTCAGAAAATTACATTTTAATAAGCAAAACATAGTCGTAGCATTTTTGTTAGGTATTCAGTTTGTGTTTTTTATACTCTTAAATCTATTATGATTACTTTTGGAAAAAATAAAGAAATGCTGAATTTACAAGTCACGATAGACCAAGAGTCGGGTTTTTGCTTTGGTGTTGTTTATGCCATAGAAATGGCGGAAGAAATATTGGAGGAGCAAGGATATCTATATTGCCTAGGCGATATCGTTCATAACGATGAGGAAGTTGAGCGTTTAAAAGAAAAAGGGTTAAAAATCATTAATCATGATGATTTAAAATCAATCAAAAATGATCGTGTTTTAATCCGCGCTCATGGAGAACCCCCAGAGACTTACAGAATTGCACTAGAAAATAATATCACATTAATGGATGCATCTTGTCCAGTGGTATTAAAACTTCAAAATAGAGTTAAAAACTCATACGACGACCAGGAAAAGATCTTCATCTACGGCAAACACGGTCATGCAGAGGTTATTGGTTTGCAAGGGCAGACAAATAATGACGCTATTGTATTTCAAGATTTAGCGGAGTTAGATAATGTTAAACTTCCGAAATCATTCACTTTATATAGCCAAACAACAAAAAGTACCGATAAGTTCTATGCAATTAAAGCTGAGCTAATTAACCGTGGTTATGATGTAAAAGCTAATGATACTATTTGTCGTCAAGTTTCTAATCGCGATGAAGAATTAAGGTCATTTGTGAAAAATTACGATAAAATTGTATTCGTATCTGGAAGAAAATCTTCTAATGGGAAAATTTTATATGATGTATGTAGACAAAACAATTTGAACACTTATTTTGTTTCTGCACCTGATGAGTTAAGTCCAAGCATGTTCGATAAAAATGATAAAGTTGGTATATGCGGAGCTACCTCAACACCGATGTGGTTAATGGAAAAGGTTAAAAATATTTTATTATCGTATTAAAAATGTCTGCATTAAACGCAATACTTATTACCCTAGGAACATTCGCATTTATGGAATTTGTAGCATGGTTTGCGCACAAATTCGTAATGCACGGATTCTTATGGTATCTACATAAAGATCATCACCAAGTAGAACCTGGTTTTTTTGAAAAGAACGATATGTTCTTTTTAATCTTTGCAGTTCCTTCTGCATATTGTTTTATTACAGGTAGTATTTACCAAGACTTTAGATTTTATATAGGATTGGGGATTTTACTTTATGGAATTTGTTATTTCTTAGTTCATGATGTGATAATTCATCAGCGTTTTAAATGGTTAAGAAATTGGGATAATACTTATGTACGTGGAATCCGTCGTGCACATAAAATGCACCATAAGCATTTGGGTAAAGAGCACGGAGAGAACTTTGGTATGTTAATCGTGCCCTTTCGATACTTTATTGAACAAAGAAAAAATAGCTAAACTTAATATTTTCATGAGGTCATTTTTTACAGCAATTTTAATCGGTATTGCATCAATATCTTTTGCTCAAACTGGGGTTATCAAAGGAACAGTTAAGAATCAGATTAATAACGAAGCACTTCCTTCTGTAACTGTCATTATTCAAGGTACTAACATTGGAACTTTAAGTGACTTCAATGGTAATTATGTTATTGATAAATTAAAACCTGGCTTTTATAATGTCGAATTCAAATACATCGGATATAAAAGTAAAGTGCTTTATGAAGTGCAAGTTTCAAATTCTAAACCATCTGTTTTCGATGTAGAATTGGAAGAAGAATCTAAAAATATTGCTGAGGTAGTCGTTAAAGGTGCTACATTTTATAAACCTCAAGAAAGCCCTGTTTCCTTAAGAACAATTGGTGTTTCAGAAATAAAACGTAACCCAGGGGGAAATAGAGATATTTCTAAAGTTATACAATCATTACCAGGTGTAGCTTCTACGGTTAGTTTTAGAAATGATATCATCATTCGTGGTGGTGCCCCAAATGAAAATAAATTTTATTTAGATGGAATTGAAATCCCGAACATTAATCATTTTGCAACTCAAGGTTCTACAGGCGGACCAGTAGGTTTAATCAATGTGGATTTTGTTCGTGAAGTAGATTTTTATTCAGGCGCATTTCCTTCGAACCGAGGTAATGCCTTAAGTTCGGTTTTCGATTTTAAATTTAAAGATGGAAGAACAGATCGAACAGGAGCTTCATTAACATTAGGCTCTAGCGATTTAGCTACAGTTGTTGAAGGTCCAATTGGAAAGAATACTACATTTATTGCTTCTTATCGCCGTTCTTATTTACAGTTTTTATTTAAAGCATTAGAGCTTTCATTTTTACCTGAATACAACGATTTTCAATTTCGAGTAAAAACTAAAATTGACGATAAAAATGAAATTACATTTATCGGTTTAGGAGCCTTAGATGATTTCAGTTTAAACCTTGATGCAAATAAAACTGAGGACCAAAAATATCAATTGCAAATTCTTCCAGTATTCGGTCAGTCTAATTATACTATTGGTGCGAACTATAAGCACTTTCGTGCAAATGGCTATTCTACTGTAGTGTTAAGTAGAAATTACTTAAATAATACTTCTGAAAAATATCCAGATAATGATGAAAGTAAACCTAAAACTTTAGATTATTCATCAAAAGAAATTGAAAATAAATTACGAGTAGAAAACACCAATTTGATGAATGGTTTCAAATTGAATTATGGTGTTAATCTTGAAACTTCAACCTATACAAACGACACTTATAATAATACTCCATTTGGAATAATCGATTATACATCGACATTAGATTTTTATAAATACGGATTCTTTGCACAATCAAGCAAAGGTATATTTAAAGAAAGATTACAATTATCACTAGGCTTAAGAGCTGATGGAAACTCATTTAATAATAATATGAGTAATCCTTTAAATCAACTATCTCCACGCTTTTCAGCTTCTTATTCTTTAACGGATAAAATCAGTATTAATGCAAACATTGGTAAGTATTATCAAACTCCAGCTTATACAGTATTAGGATATAGAAACACTTCGGGAGATTTAGTTAATAAAAATGTAAAATACTTAAGTAATACTCAATCAGTATTAGGTGTTGAATACAATACTCTTTCGAATTTAAGATTTACAGCTGAAGGATTCTATAAAGTTTATGGAAACTATCCAATGGTAATTACCTCTGGAGATACCATCCCCTTGGCAAATTTAGGTAGTGATTTTGGTGTTGTTGGAGATAGACCAGTTGCAAAACTTACTAAAGGAAGAAGCTACGGTATAGAATTATTAGCTCAACAAAAACTACAAAAAGGTTTCTATGGAATTGTAGCTTTAACATTAGTTCGTAGTGAATTCCAAGATAAAAATAACAATTATGTTCCTTCAGCTTGGGATAATAGATATATCGTAAGCATGACAGGTGGAAAGATATTTAAGAAGAATTGGGAAGTAGGAGCTAAGCTTAGAATTTCTGGAGGGGCACCTTATACTCCATACGATTTAGCTACATCATCGTTAAAAACTAATTACGATATTAATCCTCAGGGGACTTTAAATTATAGTAAACTGAACACAGAGCGATTAGGTAATTTTTATCAATTAGATGTTCGAGTTGATAAAAAATACAACTTCAAGAAAATTAGTTTTAATATCTTTATGGATATTCAAAACTTAACTGGATTTGTGTATCAATTACAGCCAAATTTCTTGTTAGATAGAGATGCAAATGGCTTAGCTCAAGATGATCCTACAGATCCAACTCGATATAAAACAAAATTGATTAATAATCCGATTGGCAATACATTACCTGCAATTGGATTTATTTTAGAATGGTAAAATGAAAGCGAAAAAAGGTATTCTACTTATAAACTTAGGTACTCCAGATAGTCCTAGTGTTCCAGATGTGCGTAAATATTTGCGTGAGTTTTTGATGGACCCTCGAGTTATAGATATTAATGCTGTAGGTAGAACTTTATTAGTAAAAGGTATCATCGCGCCATTCCGTGGACCTAAATCTGCAAAATCTTATCAAGCAATTTGGACTAACGAAGGTTCTCCTTTAATGTCGTACGGTTTAAAAGTGAAAAAACTTTTACAAGATAAAATGGGAGAGGATTATCATGTTGATTTAGCAATGAGATATCAAAATCCTTCAATTGAATCAGTATTGAATTCATTCTATGAGAAGAAAATATTCGATATTAAAGTTATTCCTATGTTTCCTCAATATGCATCAGCCACAACAGGTTCGGTGCACGAAAAAGTAATGGATATTGTACGTACATGGCAAATAGTTCCACGTATAGAGTTCGTGAATTCATTTTACAATCATCCAATTATGTTAGAAGCATTTGCTGAAATCGGGAAGGAATATATGAAAGATGGTTACGACCATGTTTTGTTTAGCTTCCATGGTTTACCTGTTCGTCAGTTAATTAAATCAGACCCAAGTTCTGCACATTGCCAAAAAGTAGATAAGTGTTGTGAAACAATTACAGAAAATAACCAATTCTGTTACTCTGCACAATGTTATCAAACCGCTAAAGGTATTGCAGAAAAACTAGGTATCGATAAATCTAACTACTCTATATGTTTCCAATCACGCCTTGGCCGTGATCCATGGATTCAGCCTTATACCTCTAAAGTTATTGAAGAGCTGGCTCATCAAGGGAAAAAGAAGATTCTAGTATTTTGTCCTGCATTAGTTGCCGATTGGTTAGAAACTATTTTTGAAAGCGCTGTTGAATATCAAGATGAATGTGAAGAATTTGGTTGAGATTAAGTACAATTAGTTCCTGACTTAAATAATTATCCTAAATGGATGTGATCATTCGAAAATATCGCACTTGAGGCATAGTCTAGAAATTTATTACTATGAA
>CAZYBY010000266.1:0-11895 GCA_964645385.1 uncultured Sphingobacterium sp. | reverse complement strand
TGATGTTGCTAAAGCAGCTTTCACAAATTTATCTACATTATCCCAAGTAGAATCTGCACCTTTCATCATCGGATTTTTTATACGAGAAGAATCGTATAAATCTAATACCGATGCTTGAGCTACAGCATCTGTTCCACCTTTAGAAATAGGGTCGTTAGGGTTACCTTCAATTTTAATTGGACGACCTTCACGAGTTTTAACCAACACGCCTAAACCATTATAGTTTGATGTATAATAGTTAGGAATACCTGGAGTAATTTCTTCTGGTTTAATTAAGTAAGGAATTGATTTTTTGATTGGAGCTTCATTACAAGCAGCCAATGCAACAGCACCCATTCCAAATCCTAATGCCTTTAAGAAATCTCTACGAGGTGTAGGGTTATTTACTTTCGACTCGGATAATAATTCTTCAATTGGAAGTTCTTCGGCAAATTCGTTTTTGCTATGCTTAACGAACTCAGGAGTTTGATGTAACTCCTCTAAGCCTTTCCAATATTTTTTGTTGTTATTTTCCATCTTATATATATGGTATCGAATAAATCTACAATAATATTAATAGTGACATTTTACACATTCCAATCCACCTAACATGGCAGCAGTAACTTTCTTACCGTCTTTAATTTCTTCGTGCGCTGCTAACAATTTATCGTAGTAAGCATTGCCTTTAGAATTAACCTCAGTTGCCTTGTGGCAATTGATACACCATTTCATTGTAAGTGGTGAGTATTGGTAAACTTCTGGCATGTTTTGTACCGGACCATGGCATTTCTGACATTCTAAACCTGCAACAGTTGTATGTTGCGAGTGATTGAAGTATGCAAAGTCTGGTAGGTTATGAATACGAATCCATTCCACAGGTTTTGTGTTTGTTCCGTATGTACGTGTCTCTGGATTGTAATCCAAAGCAGTATAAATCTTTTTGATTTCTGGTGAAATTTCTCCGTTGTATTTTTCTGTTGCTTGAACGTAGTTATGACAGTTCATACAAACGTTTAACGAAGGAATACTTGCGTTCTTAGATTTGAATGCACCAGAGTGACAGTATTGACAATTGATTTGGTTAATACCAGCGTGTAACTCGTGAGAGAATTTAATTGGTTGTGTTGGTTGGTAACCAGTGTTCACATTGATGTTCCACATTTGATCCCATCCCCAAGCACTAAATACACCCATGAAGATAACGATGAACCAGAAAACTTTTTTCTTGTTCATCAACATCCATTTGAATGTAGATACTTTTTCTTTAACTGCTTTTACGAAGTTCTCAATTACTTCACCATTTTTCACACGAATTAAACGATCTAATGAACCGTTCACTCTGTTCAATACAATGATGACAACAATCAATACAATAATTAATAATACCAATCCACCGATTGTGTATTTATTAATTGCTGAACCATCTGCAGCAGCAGTACCAGCAGCAGCTCCAGCTGTTGCAGCTACCTCAGCAGGCTTATCACCTTCAGCTTTGATGTATGCCAACAAGCCATCTAACTCAGCGTCAGAAAAACTGTGATTTGGCATCACTGTTCCGTTGTACTGTTGGAATAAATCGGCAGCGTATTTATCACCACCTTTAATAACACCTTGAGAACCCAAGATGAACTTCTTCAATAATCCTTTATCCGCCCATCTTTTGTCTACATCTTTCAATGCTGGACCAATAACTTTACGATTAATCGCGTGGCATGACGTACAATTCGCTTTGAAAATTGTTTCACCCACTTTCGCATCTTGTGCATTTGCCGAGGCAAAGCTCATGATGAAGCTCGTTAAAATTAATAGAGTACGAATGGATAACTTTTTAGTAATGGAGAGATGAAAACCCATATCTGTTGATAATTAATATCTTAAATTAATAATACTTATTACTGTCTCCTAAAAATGTTACTTAATGCAATTAAAAAAACACCTTTAGAGTGGCAAAAATAGAATATTATTTGATTAGAATGACAAAATTCTGACTTTTCTGCTTATTTTGAATAAATCTAAATAGCGGATATTCTAAAGAAATAATATTCTGAAAAATTGATTAAAAATAATTTTATTACTGCCCTAAAATCCAAGCGAAAACAAGAGGGGCTACAATGGTAGCATCCGACTCGATGATGAACTTAGGAGTATTGATATCCAATTTACCCCAAGTTATTTTTTCGTTAGGTACTGCACCTGAGTAACTTCCGTAAGAAGTAGTAGAATCTGAGATCTGGCAGAAGTAGCTCCAGAAAGGAACATCGTGCCATTCTAAATCCTGATACATCATCGGAACCACGCAGATTGGGAAATCGCCGGCGATACCACCACCAATTTGGAAGAACCCAACACCTTTGCCAGAAGAGTTCGCTCTGTACCAATCTGTTAGGTACATCATGTATTCGATACCACTCTTCATAGTGCTAGGTTTTAATTCACCCTTAATACAATAAGAAGCGAAGATATTACCCATAGTAGAATCTTCCCATCCAGGGCAAATAATTGGAATATTACGTTCAGCAGCAGCAATCATCCAAGAGTTTTTTGGATCAATCTCATAGTATTGTTCCATTTCTCCAGATAAAAGCATCTTATACATATACTCATGAGGTAAGAAACGCTCACCAGCATCTTCAGCTGCTTTCCATTGTTTGAAAATATGTTTTTGAATTCTTCTAAAAGCCTCTTCTTCAGGAATACAAGTATCTGTAACACGGTTGAAGCCATTCTCTAATAAATCCCATTCTTCCTGAGGACTTAAATCTCTGTAATGAGGAACACGCTTATAATGAGAGTGCGCCACAAGATTCATGATATCTTCTTCTAGGTTAGCACCTGTACAAGAAATAATATCCACTTTCCCTTGGCGAATCATTTCGGCAAAACTAATACCTAGCTCAGCAGTACTCATAGCACCAGCAAGCGTTACCATCATTTTACCACCTTCTGATAAGTGCGTTTCATAACCCTTCGCAGCATCTACCAATGCAGCTGCATTAAAGTGTAAATAGTTTTTCTCTATAAATTGAGAAATAGGACCTTTTGTCGACATAGTTTTTAGTTAAAGCGCAAATGTAGTTAACAATTACGAATTATAGATTGTAAAATCTGAAAATGCTTGTTGGTCTTTGGTCCTTGGTCGTTAGTCCTTAGAAAAAGATAACGGGTCCTGTTCGTCGCCCCTCAACTTCATTCGCTACGCTCATTTCGTTCGGGGACCGGTTCCTCATCGCATTTTTTTTTAGTTATTTGAATTTAATTGCATCCGGTCCCCGAACGGAGCGAAGCGCAGTTGAGGGGCGCTTCGACAATTATTAGCCTCAGCCCAACCTACTCCAAAGGAGAGGGGCTTGGTAATTGTTCTCGTTCTTCATTAGTCCTTAGAAATAGATAACATGTCTAACGACTATGGACTATGGACTAAAATACCATCCATTGGGTATATTCTTCTAAATCGTAAAAAATAGATTTGCAACATTAAACACTAAAAAAATGAAAATCAAATTTTTACTCTCTCTCCTATTCTTATCTACAAGCATTTCATTTGCTCAATCTCCGGCATTAATAAAAGACATAGCTATTGGGAACAGTGGGAATCCACAATACTTAACTAATGTTAACGGCACATTATTTTTTGTAGCGAACACCGATTTAACCGGACGAGAAATATGGAAAAGCGATGGAACTGAAGCGGGCACCACATTAGTAAAAGATATAAATCCGGGATCATCTCATTCTATGATTACAAAAATTGTGGGGTATAATGGTAAAGCCTATTTCAGGGCGAATAGTAATGTTAATGGATATGAACTTTGGAGTAGTGATGGAACTGAGGCAGGCACAAAAATTCTTAAAGAATTTGGTGATGGAAATCAATCGATAGATCCATCAGACTTAATTGTATTTAATAATGAATTGTATTTCACGGAAAGGAATAATACATCAGGAGTTAATTTATGGAAAAGTGATGGTACTGAAAACGGAACAGTGTTAGTGAAAAATTTATATACGAGTGGCAATGCGAATAACGCATCGTATTTAACAGTGATGGGGAATCACTTGTATTTTTTTGCGGGAGAAGTGGGGCTCTTAAATTCTGATTTATGGAAAACTGATGGTACAAATGCAGGAACAACTATTTTAAAAAGTTTGAATGGGCAAACAGGTGAATTAATTCCGGCAGGCAATAAATTATTTTTCGGGTTTGGAGGAACAGGCGGATCTGGTACCGACAAAGGCTTATATATTACTGATGGTACAAACGCAGGAACAATTCGAGTAAAAGATTTGAACGTTTCTTATATGATTAATTTCCCGACAAACGGAACAGCAGTTTACACCAATAATAATTTAATTTTTACAGCGAACGATGGAGTTCACGGAGAAGAATTATGGAAGAGCGATGGAACAGATGCAGGCACTGTATTGTTGAAAGATCTTAATGTTGGAACTGGAGATGGATTAGATTATCAGCCTTTTATTACAAAAGGATTTGGAGGTAAAATATTTTTCGTGGCGAAAGACAATTCATCTGTGCGCGAGCTTTGGGTAAGTGATGCAACGGAAGCAGGAACGATGGTATTAGACACCCCAAATTTAGGGTCTGCAAATCCGGCAGGATTGTATGCATATAATGGATATGTTTTTTATAGAGCAAGAGCAGCTTCAAATTTTTCGGGTGAAGAATTATGGAGAACAGATGGAACAAGAATAGGGACAGTACAAGTATTCGATTTATGGCCGGGTGTTATCAGTTCGTCGCCGATGTATTTATGCGGAATGAACAATACATTATTTTTCAGTGCACAAGATGGAACTGTAGGTTTAGAATTATACGGCATGCCTGTAAGCCCATTAAATACAGGGATTTCGAGTGTGGTGAAGAATGACATTAGTGTTTATCCTAATCCTGCCAGTGATGCAATCCGATTATCGACTTCTCGATACTCGAATCTCGATACTCGATACACGATACATGATACTCAAGGAAGATTAATACAAGAAGGAATACTAACAGAAATCAGCATCGATATTTCTGACTTAGAAAAAGGTATTTACATTTTAAAAGTTGGAGAAGGGGTGGCGAGGTTTGTGAAGCAATGATCTTCGAAGTTCCGAATCCCGATAGCCATCCGAATTCGGAGTCATTTTCTATTATACGCTTTCACAGCTTTGAGCGAAAACGCATTGTACACCATATTAAAAGGAATGCCAATAGCAAAGAGCGACATACCGGCGTAGATTTTATTATTATCGACAGGTTTGGATAGGAATCTATTCGATATTTGAGTTCCGATTAATACACCACCAGCGAAACTAAAGCCATACGCAATCCACAGATTGGTATTGGCTTTTTTCATGAGTTGATATTCTTGAGTATTCTTATCGAAAAACGCTTTTAAGTCGACCGGGCGCACCACTACCCCATTCATATAATACATATTGGTACCCAAATTTCTTTTTACGGTAATGGTATCGAAAGCAGGGACTTTGGTTGGGGATTGTGCGAAACCCTCTAACGATATACTTAGTAGTAGTAATAATAATAAGAATAAATGTTTCATAAGTGATCATTGCTAATATATGAAAACAATACAATATGTTTAATTTGTGAGAATATTTTATTCTGTTTAGATTAGACATCAACTAACAACAACATATATGGCAAATTTCATATTTGGGGAAATTGAGGGTGTAAAAGAAGGGGATGTTTTTAAAAATAGATTAGAGCTTAGTGCAAAGGGAATACAAATACAACCGGTATGGGGAATAGAAGGAAATGGGAAAGAGGGCTGTCCTGCTATAGCACTAAACGGCGGGTATGTGGATGATGAAGACTTAGGAGATACTATCATTTATACTGGGCATGGAGGCAATAAAGGGAAAAAGCAGATTGCAAACCAATCATGGAATGACAGAGGAAATAAAGCATTAATAGTAAGTGAATTACAAGGGCTTCCTGTGAGAGTAACAAGAGGATATAAACACAAATCGATATACAGTCCCAAAAGTGGCTACCAATATGCAGGTTTGTATCTTGTAACAAATCATTTTGAAGAAATAGGTGTTCATGGATTTAAAATATGCAGATTTCGATTAGAGAAAATTAAAAAAGAAGATATTGATATAAATGCCGAAGTGACACTTTCTTCAGGCAATAAAAATCCATCACGTTCAGAAATAACATATTCTAGAATAATCAGAGATACAAGGGTAAGCAAAGAAATTAAAGAACTATATAATTACGAGTGTCAGATTTGTGGAATTGTTATTGAAATAAATGGTGTTCGTTATGCTGAAGCTGCACACATTAAACCATTAGGTAAACCACATAATGGAGAAGACACACATGGAAATTTAATTTGTTTGTGCCCTAATCATCATGTAATGTTTGACAAAGGAATTTGGGGAATAAAAAATGATTTAAATTTAATTGGATTAGATGGGAAACTTCAGTTAAAGAAAAATCACAAATTAGATAATTCAAATCTAGAATATCATATTAATCATATTATGATTTGAAAATTTCAAAAAAACAAACTAAATATTATTGCTAGTTGCTCCATTTTTAAAACAATAATAACATTAAGACTTTACCATAGTCGTATGTTCATATTCTTCACATCGATGACTTACATTCTCAATATAATTTTCATTTTTATATTGAGCCTAATGGAGAAACATTCTGACAGTAAGGTTTATTCGGATTATATTGTATACGAGTTTCACATCTTTTGCAGACACGTCTTTCAATCTTTCAAAAAATGTCTTAGAGATTTGTAAATAGAAAAAAACAAGGATTAACTTTTTACTAGCTTCATACATAATATTCTTTATTTGGTGAGTTGTTCCAGATGTTGTTAAAAATCTGCCATGATTTATATTTATATATAAATTAATATCCCCCCTTCCCTTCCACACAATGTCTAACCCCACCGCGTGGGTTTTCCATGTCGCCTTTGTAGCGTGGGATGATGTGGCAATGGAAATGAAAGACTGTTTGACCTGCGGATTCGCCGCAGTTCATTCCGATGTTGTATGCATCGGGTTTGTGCTCGCTTTCAATAATATTTTTTGCAATGTCGATAACAGCTGGTAAAGATTTCTTTTCGGTTTCAGTTAAATCGAAATAATCTTTTCTAAGATGATTGCTAATAATTAATAAATGTCCCGGAGAAACTGGGAATGCATCTTTAATTACAAAAAAATTCTCGTTTCGAAATAGTATCCTTTCTTCAGGAATCTCTAAAAAATCTTTCATCAAAATGTTCCTTGTATTTCTTCTTTTGGGCGCCAAGTTTGTATTGATAAAGATAAGGCTAAATTGTATTGCTGTTGCAAAAAACTCTGCCTTTTTTTAGGCGTATCGCCTGTTTGATTTATTATTGTCTCTGCAAGTGGATGTTTGCTTAAAATATAAAACTCATTTCTGTTGTATAGCCTTTCTAAAAATCTTTGCTCCGGAATCTTAGCTGATTTATCTGCATTAACTTTTTTATCTGCTAAAACTAAATTCCATACACCATTAATGTTTACGTTGTTCTTCGCAAAGGCTAACTTGTTTAAATGTGGTAAAAAATGATCAACAGCACATGTGTTTTCTTCATTTTTATTTATCGAAATATCGCAATAACTATAAAAACATTTCCCTTTTTGATATCCATTTAACGAATCTCTTACCGATGTAATATCAACTCTTTGCAATAATCTGCTCTCCATAAAAAATAATGATTTTTGTTCATCATATTTTACTTCTAATAAATTCGGATTGATATTTAAGTTCCATGCCGTTTCAACTAAATTCCAACGTGCATCAACTTCTTGTTCTAAATTCCTGAATTGATAAAGCTCTTTTATTTTCAATAAGTCATCGGTTACTACTATTTCCTTTTTACCTCTTGAATAATTTTTATCGTAAAACTTATTCGGAATTTCACCGCCATTTACATTCTGAAAAGCATCAACAACATTTACAAACCCAAACTTTTCTGTCAATTGATATAACTGATCCAAACTTAAATTGCCAGATAAATGAGCTCTACAAGCATTTAAAAATTTACTTGATTTTGAACTGCCTTGTTTATCAGATTTTTTAATATGTTCCAAAACTGCATTTGCGAATGGAATAGATAATTCTTCTAATGAAATTGAAGTCTTTTCTTTTTCAATTAATTGCAATATTGCTTTTGCAAAAGCGAACTTGTAAGTCGCTGAGTTTTTCCCAAATAAAATTATTGCTCTCCACTGCGATTCTATCGAGGGGTCGTTTATTTGGAATTTTGTGTTCATAAATAATTCTATATAAAAAGTGGAAAACCACTTCCAAAGATATAGAATTCATTACATAAGAATATTTTATTCTAATTTGTCGCATTTGAACGCCATAGAAATGTTTGTTTCTTTATGTGAGCTCAATTACATCTTAAGCAATACGATCACACTACCTGCTTGTGGCAGGCGGTGGAGTCGAAGGGCCCGGGGTTACGAGCTATCTCGATCGTGCTAGTTCGATATAATCTGGCCTGTCGGCTAAGGTGGTGTGCTTGAAGGTATGAATTACCATGCCTTTGTGAATAACGAATATTCCCGGCATTTGAAATCCGTCGCCAATAAATGGGCGCGGTGGGTTTAATTTTAAAATGGTATGCATCGCTCCTCGTATCAATACGTTGAAGCCAAATAATTGCGATAATCGCCCGCGTTGTAAGCCAAATGCTTTGTAAATTTTCTTATCCGGATCAGCTATACGCGGAATATCTTCTAAACCGTACTGTGCAATAATTTCTTCTGCCTTCTCTTCGTCCGTTAAATGCACTAACACAATCTTCGCCCCTTCTTTCTCTATGTGTGCTCGGTTTTTAGCAATCTCATTTAAGGTTTCTCTGCAAAACGGGCAACCAAAATGTCGTAAAAATACAAGCATCGTTGGCTGTTCGTCCGTTAACTCTTGGAGCGATAAACCTGTATTCGTTTTAATCTTTTCTAAGGACTTTAATTTCCTAGGATTCATATCGTATGCCGATAATTCTATCGTGCTCTGATGATGCTCAAATGCTCTGTACAATATACCTCCGAATGGTATTAACCATATAATGTCGTTCGCTAACATCATACTTGTTAAATGACTTGGCAATATGCCTTTGTACATGTAATAGAAGTAAAAAATTGATGCTATGGTTTTTACATTAAAGCCTATGAATACAATTAACCAATGCTTAAATGGTTTACGACTCGCTATTAAATACGCGAAACCAAACAATACTTCCATCACACCTATGGCTTTAATTATCCAGTGAGCATTCGGAAAGCTTAGGTTTAGATGTTGTAAATAATACGTCGGGGTAATGAACGCAATCATCCCCCATATAATATTATATGTACCTGCAGCAAGTAATAAATATTGCATCCATGGACGCGGGGTAATCATTCTCATTGTTTGTTCGTTCGTTTGCTTCCCGTATATGTGAGACTCATTTGCTCGTATTGGTCATCCGTCGTTCGTTATTCGTCATTCGAAATTCAAACTGAAACTATCGAAAATCCAACGACTAAGGACCAGTTACGATACTATTAACTAACTTAATCCAAAAGTGTTTGCCCTAAGTACTATATTTTATTACATCAGGCCTCTACAAATGTTCGTCAAAATACCTAGTAACCGTCTTGTAAAGGTGTACGCGGTCTTTTCCGGTTACATTATGCTTATGTCCTGGGTAAGCGAAATAATCTAATAAAACACCTTTATCTACACATTTCTTCACATAAGCTAAGCTGTTTTGCCAAACAACCACATCGTCATTTGCTCCATGAATCATCAATAATCTTCCTTTAAGTTGATCAACATAATTCAATAAATTATTTTCAGCATAGCCTTCCGGATTTTCCTTCGGCGTATCCATATAGCGCTCGGTATACATAATTTCATACATACTCCAATCGATTACTGGTCCGCCAGCAACACCTACTTTAAAAGTTTTATTATTTCTGCTCATTAAAGACGTTGTCATAAATCCTCCGAAGCTCCACCCGTGGACCCCAATTCTATTGGTATCTACGAAGGTTTGCGTTTTCAAAAATTCTACTCCTTTTAATTGGTCTTCCATCTCCACTTTTCCTAAATGTCTGAAAGTTGTTTGTTCGAAATCTCTTCCTCTAAACATTGTTCCTCTGGAATCCACTGTGTAAACAACATATCCTTTTTCTGCCATTAAATGGAACCATAAATTCGCACCACCTAACCAAGAGTTCGAAATTAATTGAATATGCGGACCACCATAAACATATACTACTACCGGATATTTCTTATTAGGATCGAAATTCGTTGGCTTAAACATTCTTGTATACAAATCCGTTTTTCCATCTCCAGCTTTAATTTTTGAAAGAACTATTTCTCCTAATGCATAATCTTTAAGCGGATTTGCTGATGTTATTAAATTTTTCTCCGTAGTTCCATTAATAGATTTTATGTTGATGATGCGTGGGGTTTTTACATTGCTATACATATCGATATAACTCATCGATTTGCTATTCATTGTAATCACATGCACACCTTCATCTTGTGTTAATTTTACTCTTCTACCTGTAGAAATTTCTACAGCATACAAATGCCTTTCCAATGGAGAAACTTCTGTGCTCGTATAGTATGCGTATTTTTCTTTTTCATCAACAGAAATAAAATCAACAACAACCCAATTCCCTTTCGTTAACTGTCTGATCAGTTTACCATCATTATTAAATAAATATAAATGGCGATATCCATCCATCTCCGAATGCCAAATGAAATTTCCGTTAGATAAAAATATCATCGGTTTGTTTGGCTCTACATATTTCGGATTTGTTTCTGTAAGTAAGGTTTTAATATACTCTCCAGTATTTGCATCATACTGATTCAAATTCATAGAAGTATAATCGCGCGTAACAACAGCTACATAAATAGAATTTCCATCTTTACTCCAAGCAATATTTGTTAAGTACTGATCAGGATCTCCTTTAATATTTAAGAAAATTGTTTTTGCATTTTTGATATTATACACACCAACTTTCACTTGGTGCGATGCTTGTCCTGCCATAGGATACTTAATGTTATTAAGCCTCGCAGGTGTAGAATTGATGTCGACCAATGGATAATCTGTCACCATTGTTTGGTCCATTCTGTAATAAGCAATCTTATCGTTGTTCGGCGACCAAAAAATTCCTTTCATCGTTGCAAACTCATTACGATGTACGGCTTGTCCGTTTACAATTTCTTTATTCGATTCATTCGTAATCGGAATATTTTTTTCGGCATCCGCATAATATAAATTATTATCGATAGTATATGCTATTGCCGATTTATCTGAATTCCATTCTTGGTTTTCAGCATTGTCTTTAATTACAATTTTCGTTTTTTCTAATTTCGATTTATAGTTATACGTTTTATAAGTAGAACCCGTATTGTATAACATCTCCTCATTTGTATACCACGAAAATATCGGCAGCGATTTTGCATTCGTATTTAATTTACTTGCATACAAAACCGTATCGTTATTCGCTTTCGCAGAAGAAATAATCAAACATTCTTCACCAGCTTTTTTACCTATATACGAATATTGCTCAGCATTTGGTAGCCACTGCAATGCTTTCAAATTCTGCGGAGCCAATGCTGGGTTCGTAAAGGCATCTTCCATGCTTAGGTTTTTGGTTTGGGCGTGTGCTATAGAAGAAACAAACAATAAGGAGATAAATATTCTTTTCATTTTAATTAGTTATGATGCAATTATACAATTCTTTTTTAAAAGATTATCAGGCTGTACATTACCCCCTCAACTTCGCTCCGTTTCGTTCGGGGACCGGAACATTTCGTTTCAAATATAAAATATGGGGAGCTCAAACGAACAAGCGTAAATAATTGTCGGAGTGAGGACACTCCGACGAACACAC
>CAZYBY010000265.1:0-1770 GCA_964645385.1 uncultured Sphingobacterium sp. | reverse complement strand
TCGATGTAACCATTTTACAAAATCCTCACTAATTGCGTGTTGCTTCTTCTCTGCGTTGGCGAAGTCGTGCATTGCTTGGATGATAGGTTTAAACCAATCTAATTGGTCTGCATTTGGAAAATATTTCTTCAAACATTCCTCTGCACTCTCACTCTTTACGCTTGGAACATACCCTGTTGCTTGGCAACTTGAACATTGTACTTGAACAGGGATAGGAATACCACAGCATTCTACTTCATCTTTACCACAGAATTGAGCCTCTACATTAAATCCATCTCCATTGCAGATATGGCAGACTTGCTCACTCTTTACGCTTGTGATGGCTTGGAGTTCATCAACTAATCTATTCCCAATTTCTTTGGCTTTTTCGCTTTGAAATACGCCTTTAGGCGTTTCACTCCAACACATAGACGCTTCTCCAAGTGCTGTAAATACTAATTTTTCTATTAGTTCTTTCATAATGTTTTTGTTTAATAGCCTACTTGCTGGTGCTTTCGGCTATGGTTTGTTAATAATTAGTTAGTGTATTTATCAAAAGATACTTCAACGTTTAACTTCATAAAATATAAATCGCATTTGAATTTACCTTTTTGTTTTTTATTTAATTCATCATAGTTACCACCTAATAATTTAGCTGCTAATCTACATTTTGAAGTACTTATTGTAAATCCACCCATACTAGATGCTTCTATATGATTATAAACGTTATTGTTTAAAAAATCATATTTTTCAGTAGTTGTCATTTCTGAAAATTTAACAAGGTTTGTTTTTGAAGTTTTCATAATTATTTTGTTTTGTTATTCAAATATACACACTCTATAAGATTTGTCAAGTATTATTTGCAATTTAGAATGATTCTAAATAAGAAACCTCGTTTAAACGCTACAAACCTAGTTTTTCTTTAATTAACTCAAAACTAACAAACTCTACTTTATCCTTAGCCTTTGGATTTAGTGCCTTTAATATTCGCCTTTCGTACTTCTCAAAGGTTGGATTTTCTGCTACTATCTCGATTGAAGTTTTAAATCCGTTTACTTTTAGGTTTACTCGGTAATAACTTGGCATTATCGGTGCAATTGTGTTAATCGGTACATTTTACCTACTTGAAACTTTCCTGTATTGTAACACATCGCAGTTTTTATGCAAGGATATTTCATTTTGCAGTTGTACTCTATTTCAAAATAAGCCCAAGTTTTATCTAACCTTACGCATTTACCCTTTTCGGTGGTCTTTATTGCATAGCTTTTACATCCAGTTAAAAGTAATGCTATTAATAAAAGTTTATACATTCTCTTTAATTTTACGTTTAAAATAATAATAAGTATATTTATCAGGGTCATCCACGTGACCTAATACATTTATTAACTCCCATCCCTTTTCTCCAAATTCATTTATATTTTCTTCGTGTAAGTGCATCGGATAGTAACACCTATAAATTTTATATTCAAATTTTTCCATTATACATTTTGTTTAGTTATTTCTTGTTCTTTTCTTAAATATGCTATTTTTTGTGTAAGTACATCTATAAAGCTAGAAGTCGCAAAGGAATAATTTTTTAACTCTGTGTACCTTTCATCGAATCGGTTTTCAGCTTCTCGATATTCTTTGATTTCTAACTCGGCTCTCATTTGTCTGTCGCCCATACTACCATCTCCGTTTATTACTTTATTAGCATACTCTTGCTTCCTTAAAGCATAGGCATCATTATAGCCTTTGTGAGCCATTGTTTGTATTTCTACTAGGTAAGCAAGGTAACCTGCTAGTTTTAGG
>CAZYBY010000264.1:0-1957 GCA_964645385.1 uncultured Sphingobacterium sp. | reverse complement strand
TATATAATGCTTACCGTCCTCCGAAAGTATAGCTTTTGTTTTTCCAGAGTTTGCATCCGAACCAGCGTTTGGTTCTGTTAAGCAATAAGCTGCTTTCCATTCTCCACTAGCAAGTTTTGGAATGTACTTCGCTTTTTGCTCTTCATTTCCATAATACAAAATTGGGAGAGTACCTATACCTGTATGTGCAGAAAGCGCTACCGCAAATGAATGTCCAGCTCCAACTTTTTCTGTAACCAACATTGAAGAATTGAAATCCTTTCCAAAACCACCATATACTTCAGGCACCGAAACCCCTAATAAACCTAACTCTCCAGCCTTGTCCATTAAGCTTTCCATCAAACCTTCTTCGTGGTTATCTATACGATCTAAGTTCGGATTAACTTCCGTTTCTAAAAAATCTACACAAGTTTGAGCAATCATTCTTTGCTCTTCTGTCCATTCTTCAGGTATAAAAATATCTTGAGCAAGTGTTTCTTTAATTAGAAATTCACCGCCTTTTGTTAATGATTTTTCGTTAGTTTCCATGATGTATTATGTATTATGTATTATGTATTATGTAATTTTTTTATTTCTTTCTATTTCTAATATTTTGTTGAAGTTTAAAATTCATGTTTTTTATTTCTTCAATTTTATTATTTATCTTATTTGTAATCTCATTGCTAATAAAACCAAGTCGATTAGAAAGTATAACTTGTGAATGAAGTTCACAAGCAGAACCATTCGCAATTGTTAAAAAAAGAACTAATTCATTATCCCCATTTCTACGACAACCTTCAGCAATATTTGATGACATAGAAATAGAACATCTTCTCATTTGACTAACTAAACCGAATTTTTCTTTGTCGGGAAACTCCGAGGTAGTATTGTAAATCAATTCAGCTAAATCAATTGCCCTATTCCATAAATTTAAATTCCTAAAATCATGCATAATCTTTATTTAGTTTGATATAAAACTCAAACTAAAAATCGATTTCCACAACCGCATAAAAGCAACTTTTTCATAAAAAATACTTAATACAATTTACATTGTACATAGTACATTTTACAATAATTCAAAAATTCCGGCGGCTCCTTGGCCTGCGCCTACACACATAGTAACCATACCGTATTTGTTTTTTCTGCTTCGCATTTCATTAAATAATTGCACACTTAGTTTCGCACCTGAGCAACCTAAGGGATGACCTAATGCAATAGCACCTCCATTTACATTTACGATATCTTGATTTAAGCCAAGTGTTCTAATTACTGCTAATGATTGCGATGCAAATGCTTCGTTAAGTTCTATTAATTCAATATCCTGCAATTTCATATTTGCTGCTTTCAGTGCCATAGGAATTGCTTCTACCGGACCAATACCCATAATCCTTGGAGGAACACCTGCTACCGAATAAGAAACTAATTTTGCGATTGGTTTAACATTTAATCGTTTCAACATTTCTTCGGAAACTATTAATACAAATGCAGCACCATCAGAAGTTTGAGACGCATTTCCCGCAGTAACTGAGCCTGCGATATCAAACACTGGTTTTAGTTTTGCTAACTTTTGTAAATCGGTATCTGCACGAGGTCCTTCATCAGTATCGAATACTGTTGTGCGAGTTTTCTTTTTGCCATTCGCATCTAAATAAACTTCTTCAATATTGATAGGAACGATTCCACTTTTAAATCTACCTTCGTTAATTGCAGACACAGCTTTCTGATGAGATGCAAACGCAAATGCATCTTGATCTTCTCGAGATACATTGAATTCTTTAGCAACAGCTTCTGCAGTTAATCCCATTCCCCAATAATAATCCGGGTTGTTTTTAGCAACTTCATAATTAGGAACAATTTTCCATCCTCCGAATGGGATGGTCGACATTGTCTCTACTCCACCTGCGATAATGCAATCCGACATTCCCGAACGAATTTTTGCTGTTGCAATAGCAATGGTTTCTAATCCTGAAGCACAATA
>CAZYBY010000263.1:0-3036 GCA_964645385.1 uncultured Sphingobacterium sp. | reverse complement strand
ATCAATTGTACCTTGATTTAAGTTCCCTGTAAAATCAATAGTTACGTTATCTGGAGTCGACCAATTTAAAAAAGGATCTTGAGTGGCTCTACTACCACGAACAAATACAGAAACACCTTTTCCTACAGGAATATTTGTATTTAATACAGAAGGATTTGACCAACCATTTGATGATGCTCCTGCTACGGTTTCGTCGTAAGTTCTAGCAGATGAACTATTATTTGGAGAATTATCAAAACCATTTGCAGATCCACCTGCACCTGTAACATGGATATCATCAATAAATTGATAATAATTATAGTTATTTGTAATGTTTGCAGGTGATGAGAAAAACCTCCAACGACGTTTGTCTGTACCGCCTGGAACATAACGTTGTGCGATAACTTTTCCACTTACGGTACCAGAACTTAAATCATCTACTCTAGCCGTCGTAGATGCTGTTGAGATAAGAATTAATTTATTATTTGTATTTAGAGTAGCATTATTTGTAATGCTTAATGTATTATCTAGTTCTAATGTATCAGCTAAAGTTGCACCATTCGGACGAGATAAGGTTAAATTATTTAAACTTCTAGTTGAAGATGATGTTTGATCAAAATATAATGTACAATTACTTGCAGTTCCGGCTATCGTTAAATTAGAAGTTGCACTACCTACTATAGAGCCAGAATTTCGAGTTACATCACCATTTACAGTCAAAGTTGTTCCATTTAAACTAAGTAAACCAGCAGTTAAATTTAAACCTCCTGAAACCGTAAAAGAACCACCACAAGTTTTAGTGCCTGATCCATCAATGCCTAAGTTGTAATAAGTTGTATTCGCAATAGTTTGGTTGCCTGAATTATTGTAGGTAATAGTACCAGTAGCTTCAGTTAAAGTTCCAGAACCAGTGATAGTTCCGTCAATATTTAAATCACCATCGTTTGCAGCTGTAAATTCTAAGGTGTTTTCACCTGATGCACCGTTCATGATAAAATTACCAGTTAGATTTACAACTCCTGTACCAATACTAAAAATACAATCGCGTGAATTACTAGTTGAATTTTCTAAAGTAATATTCCCTCCAACATCTAATGTTCCTGACGATACATCAATTTTTCTATATCTCGTATTTGAAGTTGGTGCTTGTAAAGTAACATCTCCCGATACAGTTAATTTATTACCACTTGAAATAGTTACTGTTGTATTTGTTCCGCCAGATGCTAATGTCATGGATGCACATACTGCATTCGTAATGTTGATCGTACAACTTGCACCATTTGCAATAGTTACTGTTGTTGAAGCTGTTGGTATTCCATTTGACCAACGAGCTGCTGTATTCCAATTCCCCGATCCCGAGAATGTTGAGGTTTGCGATAAAGCAAACTGTACTATAAATAAGCTTAGAATAAGAGACGTTAATTTTTTCATTATTTAGAGATAGATATGTATTGTAATGTTTTCAGCACAAAACTACAAATTATTAATTACAAATAGGAATGATTTATAAGTATTTATTTAAATTTATTTAAAATAAAGACAGTTTTTGAACCAAATTTGTAAACGTTATGAAAATATGTAATATGTGATAGAAATAGAATAAATAATTCCTGATTAAGTAAAAAAAGAAATACCCCGAACAAACGAGGTATTTCTGAGAGAGCTCAATTAAATTAACAACAACAAACAAACTATTTCAATCGTTGTGCCAAAACCAATAATATGCATTTAGAGACTAAAATCGCATATTTTAAGATTTAGATACCTGGGAAAATGTTTATTATGGGATTCTTTTTCTCAAATTGGGATTGATTTTTATTGGTTTATATTTTGAAAATTTAGTTACAATCAGACGGCTCGTAAATCTTGAAGTTTTAAATACCATCTAAAAATATATTATCTAAGCTTTAACTCCTAAGCTGGATTGCTTTTGAGTTATTGAAATTCGAGTAGTTTTTTTAAGAAAAAAAAATCCCGAGTTGTTTGAACTCAGGATTTAAGATTGTAGTCCGGATAGGATTCGAACCTATTTGGTTAATGTGATAAAATTAGTTATGTGATAATGTACTAAGTTGAATAATGTGCCAATTTAAATCCTTTGTAATAATTCTAATATCGTATAGTCAAATCATCAAGCTGTCAAGTAATCAAACTTTCAAGCAAAAACAAATCCCGAGTTCTATGAACTCAGGATTTGTAAGTCGGGGTGACTGGTTACTGAGCGAAGTTGAAGTACGAAATGCGACCTTCCCGATTTCATCGGGACTGCAATAAACTGACTACGAGAATTTCATGCAAAAAAAATCCCGAGTTGTTTGAACTTAGGATTTGTAAGTCGGGGTGGCTGGTTACTGAGCGAAGTCGAAGTACGAAATGCGACCTTCCCGATTTCATCGGGACTGCAATAAACTGACTACGAAAATTTCATGCAAAAAAAATCCCGAATTCTATGAACTCAGGATTTGTAAGTCGGGGTGGCAAGATTCGAACTTGCGACCTTCTGGTCCCAAACCAGACGCGATAACCGGGCTACGCTACACCCCGAACTTTTAAAGGTTTGCAAAAATAGTAAAAAAACTCATTTTTTGCTTATTTATTTCAAATTAATCATTTATGCTTGATATTCAAGTAGATTAATTTTGCGGTGAGGGAGGGATTCGAACCCTCGGTACCCTTTTGGGGTACGACGGTTTAGCAAACCGTTCCTTTCGGCCTCTCAGGCACCTCACCAGCGGAGCGCAAATATAGTGTTTCAAGAATATTTTGCAAAATAAATAAAATACAATGTAGCATCTGCTTGAGATTCAATTCTTAAATTTTTATTATAATATATTATTTGCAAAATTCAGCTTAAACTTGTTTATTTGCGCCCTAATTGGTTCGGTAGCTCAGCTGGATAGAGCAACGGTTTTCTAAACCGTAGGTCATAGGTTCGAATCCTATCCGGACTACAATCTTAAATCCTGAGTTCATTGATCTCAGGATTTTTTTTTACTTAAAAGTTTGATTTATTGACCATTTGAAATTTTGACTATAAGAAATTTCATTTTGATCAAA
>CAZYBY010000262.1:0-1900 GCA_964645385.1 uncultured Sphingobacterium sp. | reverse complement strand
TGTACTTAATGATCAGCAACATGTTTGGCATGTATTTGTAATTCGTTCAAAGCATCGAATGGAATTGCAAAAGTATTTAGCAGAAAATGGCGTACAAACGTTAATTCATTACCCAATTCCTCCACATAAGCAGCAAGCATATGAGGAATGGAATGGCTTAAGTTACCCAGTTTCTGAGCAAATTCATGCAGAGATTTTGAGCTTGCCGATGGGGCCAACTTTAACGGTTGAAGATGCTGAAAAAGTCATTCAGCTTTGTAATGAGTTTAAAGTGTAATGGATAATTTATTAGTTACAATTGCTATCCCATGCTATAACCATGCGGGGTTCGTACAGGATAGTATTAGAAGTGTTATTAATCAAACATATGAAAATATTGAATTCATTATTATTGATGATGGTTCAACTGATCAGTCTGTGAATAAAATAAAGGAAATACTTATTGAATGTGAGCAAAGATTCACTCGGTTTGAATTTCGGGATCGTCCAAATAAGGGATTATGTAACACCTTAAATGAAGCTTTAGAATGGGCTCAAGGGGATTATTTTTGTGTAATCGCTTCTGACGACCAGATGCTTCCTGAAAAAACAAGCTTACAGATTAGCTCGTTTAAGTCTGATACTGTGGGAGTTTTTGGCGGTGTAAATATTATTAACAATACAAATCAAATACTTTCCTCACGGGTAAGAGAATATTCTGAAACTGGATTTGAAGATATTCTTCTGAATAAACATGATCTACCAGCCTCTTCACAAATGTTTAAAACAGACATTTTGAGGCAGGTTGGCGGATATAATCCTAATGTAAAGGTAGAAGATTGGGATTTGTTGTTACGTATGTCAAAACTAAATAAAAAAATGGTTTATATACCACAATTGCTGATTAATTATCGTAAGCATGATTCTAACATTAGCTCAGATAACACCTTTATGTATACTGAAATGATAAAAATACTAGATCAATATGTAGATGAACCTAAATATGCACAGGCCTTATATATAGTAAAAAAAAGACTGCTTGTTAATCCTATGAAAAAAATAAGTAAGTTAAAGGCCTTTTTCTTAAAGATTAAGATTCTTTTAGAATATAAATTTAACTGAAACTTTAGTTTGAACTCAGTTTTTTTAGTAACTTAGCTGGATTTCCTGCATAAATCGAGTATGCGTGGACGCTTTTTGTGACAACAGAACTGTTACCAATGACGGAACCTTCTCCTATGGTTACTCCTTTTAAAATTCTCACATTTTCTCCGATAAATACATGATTCTCTATAGAAACAGGTAAGCATTGATAATTTCCATTTGATCGATCTTTTATTTCTACGCCATGGAAATCAGAGTCAGTGATAAATAAATTTGGACCAATTAAGCAGTGTTCCCCAATAGTTATAGAGGTTTTATCTGCAATAATTACAAAATTATTATTAATAATTGTATGATCTTTAATTGTCACCAGTGCCGAACTATTTCGTGCTTCAATATATCCGACAGTATTATAAAAATATGGAGAAGGGATGACACCTAATTGAGCCATTTCAATATGAATTTTCCCTTTCCCTGAGAATAACGTCGGATAGCGAGACTCTTTTTTAATAACTAAATGATCACAATCGGAAAGCAGTTTTTTGTAAATAAAACATCTTATTTTATTGTAAATTTTTCTAAATTTCATTAAGACATTTCTTTATGGCACGCGAAGAACAAATGTTAGAGGACAGAAGCTAAAAAAGCTAGAGAATTTTCATGACTTTATGGTGTGTGTATGGATGCAGGTCGCTCTTTGAAATTTTTAGTTAAGTAGGGGCAGAGTAAAACTTGAAGTGCGACATAAACCACCTAATTAATTTAAAGGGTTTATGGAGTATATAAAATTGTCATACCATCATCTTAACTTTGAAGA
>CAZYBY010000261.1:0-3338 GCA_964645385.1 uncultured Sphingobacterium sp. | reverse complement strand
AGGAAGTAAAGAACAACTTTACAAATTTGGAAAAAAAATTAGCAGAAGCTTCGGCTGACCAACGAAAAGAAATTCTTTTAGAGTTAGCCGATGCTTATTTTGCTTACAAGCAATACGCAGTTGCAGGTTTATTATATCTTGAAGAAAGTGAAAAAGAAGCCTCAAACGCAGCATTGTATGTAAAAGCTGGGGATGCATTCCGGGAAGCATACCGTAGCGTTAGCGATAGCACAGTTACACCAACTTTGGTCGACAAAGCGAAAAGCAGTTACGAGAAAGCAATGGAATTAGACCCGAAAAATTTGGATGCTAAAACTGGGGTAGCAACGTGTTATGTTGATGCTTCACAGGATCCAATGCAGGGAATTATGTTATTACGTGAAGTTGTAGCTGCAGACCCTGAAAACGTAAATGCCAATTTAAACCTTGGAATGTTTTCTATGAAATCAGGCCAATTCGATAAGGCAATTAGTCGCTTCGAAACGGTAGTGAAAAAACAACCAAGTGCTGAGAATTATGCAATGCTTGCTGAATCGTATGAGCAAAGCGGCAATAAGGAAGGCGCTATTAAGGCATTGAAAAAAGCAAAAGAATATATCATCGATCCACAAATTATTAATGGTGTAGATGAGTATATAAAGAAATTAGAAAAATAATTGTATCACTTTAAACATTGAACTTATGCCAAGCGGTAAGAAAAGAAAAAGACATAAGATGGCTACTCACAAACGTAAAAAACGTTTGAGAAAAAACAGACATAAAAAGAAATAAGCTTATTTAAGCTATACAATCTTTTATCATGCACGAGCGCATTGCGTTTTCGTGCATGACTTATTTGTTTTCATTCAAAGTAATTAGCTGTTCTTTTCATGTATGGCAGTGGGAGATGTGTGAAAAAAAGAATTTAACTTGAACAAAGAACTTGTTATTAATGTCACACCTACAGGCGTAGTGTTGGCATTGATGCAGGACAAGCAACTGATTGAATTACATCACGAGAAATTAAATAATAACTTCTCTGTTGGTGACATTTATCTTGGGCGAATTAAGAAAATTATGCCCGGCTTGAATGCTGCATTCGTTGATGTAGGTTACGAAAAAGACGCTTTCCTACATTACCTCGACCTTGGTTCGCAGGTACAAACCCTTTTGAAATATACGAAGAGAATTCGTACTGCTCCTAAAAATGAAGTTATCAAACTTGATAATTTTAAACTAGAAGAAGACATCAACAAAAGCGGTAAAATCACTGAAGTATTAGGGAAAAACTTAATTATTCCAGTACAAATCGCAAAAGAGCCTATTTCCTCTAAAGGACCACGATTGAGCTCAGAGATTTCTATGGCTGGTCGATATGTGGTGTTAGTACCTTTCTCAGATACTATTTCAGTTTCTAAAAAAATAAAAACAGCTGCCGAACGTAATCGCCTAAAAAAGATTATAGAAAGCGTTAAGCCTAAAAATTTCGGAGTAATCATACGTACTGTTTCAGAAGGCAAGGGTGTTGGTGAGTTACACAACGACTTAAATGAATTAGTAGCACGTTGGGAAAGCTTCAGCTCAAAACTTGTTACAACAGAACCAGGAAAGAGAATTTTAGGGGAAATGGACAAAACATCAACAGTATTAAGAGATATGTTGAATTCTTCGTTCAACAATATCCATGTTGATAGTCCAGAGATTTTTGAAGATATCAAATCTTATATCCATCAAATTGCTCCTGAACAAGAGAAAATAGTAAAGCTTTACAAAGGTAAAGAGCAAATATTTGAGCATTTTGGTATCGAACGTCAGATTAAAGGTTTATTTGGTAAAACAGTAAACATACATGGTGGGGCGTATCTAATTATAGAGCATACAGAAGCTTTACATGTGATTGATGTTAACTCAGGGAACCGAAATTCTACTGAAATTAATCAAGAAGAAAATGCATTACAAGTAAACATGGAAGCTGCTAAAGAAATAGCTAGGCAACTACGTTTACGTGATATGGGAGGAATTATCGTTGTCGATTTTATCGATATGCATAAAGCCTCTAACAAGAAAATCTTGTTCGATCATTTAAGAGAGTTAATGCTTGAAGATCGAGCAAAACATACTATCCTACCTCCTAGCCGTTTTGGTTTAGTTCAAATCACTCGTCAACGTGTTCGCCCAGAAATGAGCATTGTAACTGTAGAGAAATGCCCAAGCTGTGGTGGAACAGGAGAAATCCGAGCAAGTATCATCTTATTAGATGATATCGAAAATAACTTGGATTACGTGTTGAACGAGCAAAACGAGAAAGGTATAACCTTAACTGTGCATCCATTTATAGAAGCTTACTTGAAAAAAGGCTTAATTTCTCGCCAAATCAAATGGTATCTGAAATATAAAAAATGGATAAAAGTGAAGGCTGATAATAACTATCAATATCTTCAATATAAAATATTCAATTCAAAATTAGAGGAAATCGTACTTTAAGATACTAATTAGCCAATTGTCACATTGGCTAATTTTTTCTACCTTCAAGTATGAAAAAGCATTTATCATTACTTCTTTTATTTCTTCCAATTTTAAGTTTTGCACAGCAAAACGATTCTGCAAACATCAGTAATATTTATAAAGCAGCCTTAACAAAAAGCGACTGCTATGAAAACTTACGTTTCTTATGTAAGAACATCGGACCACGATTAAGTGGATCTGAAAATGCTGACAAAGCAGTGAAGTATTTTGAGGAGAAAATGAAATCGTATGGATTCGATCGAGTTTACCTTCAAGAATTAAAAGTACCCGTTTGGCGTAGATTAGATAAGGCAAAAGCAGAAATTACAACTATTAAAAAAGCTGTTAATATTTGTGCATTAGGAGGCTCGGTTGCAACACCAGCAAAAGGTTTGCAAGCAGAAGTGATAGAAGTAAAAACATTTGAAGAACTTGATCAATTGGGTGAGAAAAACATCAAAGGCAAAATTGTATTTTTCAATAGACCAATGGAACCCACACATATTGAAACATTTCATGCTTATGGGGGAGCGGTAAATCAAAGAGGAAGTGGCGCATCTAAAGCAGCTAAATATGGAGCGATTGCTTGTGTTGTAAGATCGATGAATTTACGAATAGATGAATTTCCTCATACTGGGGCTATGCGTTATGATCTTAAATATCCTAAAATCCCAGCAGCAGCAATTTCTACAAGTGATGCTGAAGCATTAAGTGCGAGTATCAAAAAACAAAGCACACAATTATTCATCAAATTTAATTGCGATACCTTACCAGATAAAGTTTCTTACAATGTTATTGCTGAGATTAAAGGTTCAGAATTTCCAGAGCAAATTATAACAGTAGGTGGTCATTTA
>CAZYBY010000260.1:0-3263 GCA_964645385.1 uncultured Sphingobacterium sp. | reverse complement strand
GCCTTCTGTGTATGCTACTCTACCAACTGCTACTAAACAATAATCACCTTTCACAACAACTTCTTCACCTTTTGCATTATCAGCTTTAATTGTAACCTCTTTTGCAGTTGAACTTACTTCTTTTACTTTATGACTTAATAAAAATTCAAAGCCTAATTTCTTTAATGATTTTTGTAATTCTTTGCCTAAAGTCTTATCCATTGTAGGGATAATAGAATCCATAAATTCTACCACAGTAACTTTAGCACCCAAACGAGCATATACCGAACCTAATTCTAATCCGATTACACCACCACCAATTAGTACAAGGTGCTTAGGTATTTCTTTTAGATTAAGGGCTTCTGTAGATGTGATTATCCTTTTCTTATCAATAGTGATGAAAGGAAGAGTACTAGGCTTCGAACCTGTAGCAATAATTACGTTTGTAGTCTCTATTGTCGTTTCAGTTTTACCTTTCACTACAATAGTGTTTTTATTTTTGAAAGAACCAACACCTTCGTAAGTATCGATTTTATTTTTTTTCATTAGATAGGTAATCCCATCTGTATTTTGTTTAACCACTTCATTTTTACGAGCAACAAGCTGCTCTAAGTTAACTTTTAAGTCTTTCAACTCAATACCATGAGTTTTAAACGTATGAGCAGCATTATGAAAATGCTCTGAAGAATCGAGCATTGCTTTAGAAGGAATACACCCAACATTTAAACAAGTTCCACCAAAAGTACTGTACTTTTCTACTATTGCTGTTTTCAAACCTAATTGAGCGCAACGAATAGCTGCAACGTAACCACCTGGACCAGAGCCAATAACTACAACATCGTATTTCATAAAAATATTTTAAAAACCCAAAAGTAAGAAAGAAAAATCAGATAGCGAATTACTTATTTGCTTCTATTTCTGTAGGCTTATGACAACCATCCACTTGTGTTTCTTGTTTGGCTTGTTTCATCACAGGACTGATATAAGGAATGCCTAAATTCATACCACGAAGTATAAGGATCATACCAACTATAATTGAAAATACAGGAATAGCTTTCCTTATTTTATTTCTAAAATTAAGATTCACAAAAGAACCCATTACAGATAAAGTAAACATCGCAGGAATGGTACCTAAACCAAAGAACATCATAAACACACTACCATCGAAGGTTGTACCTGTAAGCATCGCTCCGGAAAGAGCCATATATACGAATCCACAGGGAAGTAAGCCGTTAATAAGACCTAAAATTAAATAGGCGGAAAAACTTTTCATTTTAAATGCGTTTGAAAAAGCATTTTTGATGAGAGGTATTTTCAATACAGATACTTGTTTAAATTTTGAAGGTAGAAGATATGGAAAAGCAACTAGCACAATAATCAATGAACCTGTAACAATAGATACTACTTGTTGAAATCCACCAATAAACAGGCCTTTTCCGATAGTACCAAAAAGCAATCCAATGATCGAGTACGTAATTACTCTACCAATATTATATAATAGCGCACTCGTGAAAATTAGATTTTTTTTGCCCTCATGTTGAGGAAGGGCAATAGCAATTGGCCCACACATTCCGATGCAGTGGAAAGATCCTAAGAAGCCTAAGAGGAATGCTGCGAGAACCATCTGCTAGTGAATAGATTTTAGATATTAGTTGTTTATTACTACAACATTTTCTGCTTGAAATTCTTTACCATCTGCAGACCAATCAACAATAATTTTATACATCCCTTTAGAGAAATTTGAAGTTGGTATTACCTGTACTCCATTAGTTGTATTGATATTTAAAGTTTTGTCTGATTTATCATCGGAAGGCTTGTAGACAATAATCTTACCTGAAATAGATGATGCAGATTGCTCTGCAGGAAAATGTATTTGCAAAGCATTATCAACTACAACGCATTTTAGTTGTGTAGATAATGCTTTGGCATTATTCAATTTATTTAAATCGGACTGGTAATTTAATTCCTTCGCATAATAATCAGCACTTACTAGATCCACCTTTTGACGGACGCTAATAATTACCATAGTTACGATTAACGCAACAAAACCTAAGTATGCAATAGTTATTTTTTTACCCCAATTCATCTTATTTATTTTAAAAATCTATAACTAAAAATCTACAACTAAAAACTATTTAACTCAATACGATTAACATATTAACCTATTAACACATTAACATATTACTATCGTGCGGGTGCCAAGAAACTTGTCTTCACTGTTTCAATTACTTTTCCCTCTGAGATAACTTCTACTTTAAGCTTAGTACTTCTTTTGTGAATATTCTCGGGGCGAATATAAATAAACATACTTCCCTGAGCTGCACCTTCTTTTTTACTAATGATGCTATCCATACCAATCACTTTAATGTTGGCAGGTATATCATCAACTTTAAAATTAATCAATAAATCTTTATGAGTTTTATTATTCACCTTAAAGTTATACAAATTACTAATCGTACCATCTGCGTTTTCCTGATAAAGTACACCAGGGGTACGAAGGATGGTAGTTTCAGTATCGGCACGGCTAAATAATGCATATGAAAGTATACCTAACAGCAGCACTAGTACTGCAGAGTATCCCATTATTCTTGGAGTAAGTTTTAGTTTTACTCTATCGGCAATACCTTTCTCTGAAGCATATGTAATAAGGCCTCTTGGCATACCAACTTTATCCATGATATTATCACAAGCGTCGATACAAGCTGTACAGTTAGTACATTCTAATTGAGTACCATTTCTAATATCTATACCTGTAGGGCAAACCGCAACACATTGATGGCAATCTATACAATCACCGATTGTACGCTCTTCACCTTTATGAAGTTTTCCTCTTTTTTCTCCGCGCATATAATCATATGCAACTACGATAGAGTTTTTATCTAAAAGAACTCCTTGAAGTCTACCATAAGGGCAAGCAACGATACAGACTTGTTCTCTAAAGAAAGCAAACACCCAATAGAATACACCAGTAAACAATAATAAGGACGTAAGATCTCCGATATGTTCGGAAACAGGTTCAGAAATTATTTTGAACAACTCATCTGTACTTATTAGGTATGCTAAAAATGTATTGGCGATTAAGAAAGAGATGACAAAAAAAACAAAATGTTTTAAGGCTTTCTTTCTGATTTTTTCGAAATTATTTGGAGCTCTATTTAATGCGCGTTGTTTGTTTGCATCTCCTTCAATCAAATATTCAATTTTTCGAAAAACCATTTCGAGGAATACAGTTTGAGGGCAAACCCAGCCACAAAACAAACGTCCATAAACGACGGTAAATAAAA
>CAZYBY010000259.1:0-7973 GCA_964645385.1 uncultured Sphingobacterium sp. | reverse complement strand
CTTCGCAATCGGGGTTCTGTGTTATATCTAAGCATTTCACCGCTACACAACACATTCCGCCTACCTCATTTGCACTCAAGAAAATCAGTTTCAATGGCAATTTTACAGTTGAGCTGCAAACTTTCACCACTGACTTAATCTCCCGCCTACGCACCCTTTAAACCCAATAAATCCGGATAACGCTTGGATCCTCCGTATTACCGCGGCTGCTGGCACGGAGTTAGCCGATCCTTATTCTTTAGGTACCGTCAGCCTCGTACGCATACGAGGGTTTCTTCCCTAACAAAAGCAGTTTACAATCCAGAGGACCGTCTTCCTGCACGCGGCATGGCTGGTTCAGACTTCCGTCCATTGACCAATATTCCTTACTGCTGCCTCCCGTAGGAGTCTGGTCCGTGTCTCAGTACCAGTGTGGGGGGTCATCCTCTCAGATCCCCTACCGATCGTCGCCTTGGTGTGCCGTTACCACACCAACTAGCTAATCGGACGCATGCCCATCTTCAACCCTGACGTTTGATAATCAAATGATGCCATTCAATTATGTTATGCGGTATTAATCTTCCTTTCGGAAGGCTATCCCCCAGTTGAAGGTAGGTTGCATACGTGTTACGCACCCGTGCGCCACTCTCACAGGGAGCAAGCTCCCTGATCCCGTTCGACTTGCATGTATTAGGCCTGCCGCTAGCGTTCATCCTGAGCCAGGATCAAACTCTCCGTTGTATAAAACTTTAAGTTTAATCTGTCTAAGATTATTTTATTTTTTTGAATTTGACTTCTGGCATACAATCACAAAATCGTAATCTTGTGTTGCTGCCCGCTATACTACATAGTACATCTCAAAGAACTTCTATCAAACCTCGCGTCTGATTGTGCTGTTAGTCGTGGCCGCGATCCACTCGTTTCTGTTTACTAACCCTTTTCTTATCCCTTCTCTTCTTTCCCGCTTTAATACCCCTCGTTTGGGGACTGCAAAGGTAGAAATCTTTTTTCTCTTTCCAAATATTAATTAAACTTTTTTGTTTTTGTTAATTATCGCTCTGTTTTGCAGTGCTTTAATTTTTTAAAAGCTTTAATACGTATTAAAAAAAGAACTTATTTCCCTTTGTTGGGGTTGCAAAAGTACAAACTTATTCGATAAGTACAAATGAATTGTAGGATTTATCGCTAATACAGCTGATAAATAAGACAATAAATTAATATTGACCTGTAGAAAGCAACACTAATGTGCATGCTTCCTCAGTTAAAATACCTTGTTTTTCTAAAATTTGTTCGAATTCTGGGTGCTCTGTCCCTGGATTGAAAATTACTCTTCGTGGTTTTGTATTTAAAATGTATTCTTGATAATGCAATAGATTTTGCGGACCAACATATAATGTTATTGTATCTACCGCCTCTTCTAACTTATCCGTATTCTGAATTGTTAAGCCTAATACTTCCTCTTTCTTATTGCTTACTGCAACCACTTCATGTCCGTGATCTTTCAACATCTTAATTGCTTTATACGCATATCTCTCAGGATTATTGCTCGCTCCTATTACAACCGTTTTCATCTTAATAATATTTAATAATATAATACACTACGTATATCCAACCCATCAATCCATGTATAATTGCCCAAATAATCGATTTGTTCATTGCCCAACTCATAACAATAGCTAACACCGAACCAAAGCTAATCCCATTTCGAAGGATTTCTTTTCTATAAATTATTTTTTCCATTTCTATATAAACATTACTTATTCAAAAAAGTTGCAATTGCATCTGCACATTTTTCTCCATCAATAGCAGCAGATACTATTCCTCCTGCATATCCTGCTCCTTCTGCACAAGGAAACAAGCCTTCAACCTCTAAATGTTGTAAACTAAACTTATCCCTTGGAATTCGTACTGGTGATGATGTTCTAGATTCTACTCCTACTATAATACCATCATTACTATAATATCCTTTCATCTTTTTCCCAAATATGGGCAAGGCCTTCTTTAATCTGCTTGACACGTGTTCTGGTAATACTGAAGATAAATCAGATGATGTTAATCCTGGTAAATAAGAATTATCTGGTAATGAACTAGAAACTTTTCCTTCTACAAAATCAACTATTCGTTGTGCTGGCGCTTTAATACTGTTATTCGCCATTTCATATGCTTTCACTTCTACAGCATGTTGATAAGCTAATGCTGACAAGGGATTATCCGAATTTGGTATATCACTCAAATCTATCTGAACAACTAATCCAGAATTTGCATAAGTATTATTACGTTTAGATGGCGACCACCCATTTACGACTACTTCGCCAGGACTAGTTGCACATGGAGCTATGATTCCACCCGGACACATACAAAATGAAAATACACCTTTCTGATTAACTTGCTCAACAATGCTATAATATGCAGGAGGTAAAGCATCCGGTCGAATATCACAATGGTATTGCGCAGAATCAATAATAGCTTGAGGATGTTCAATTCGCACTCCTAAAGCAAATGGTTTCGATTCAATTTTTATTTTTTTAGCGTACAATAACTCATAAATATCTCTCGCCGAATGACCTGTTGCCAATAACAATGTATCTGTTAAATAGTGGTCAGTATAATTAATAACGATTGACTTTATTTTATTAGACTCGAGATTAATGTCAGTAAGTTTTGAATTGAAATAAATTTCACCGCCACATTCAATTACTCGATCTCTTAAACTTTGAATTATTTGAGGTAATTTATTAGTACCTATGTGAGGTCTTGTATTTATTGCTATATCAGGGTCGGCACCGTGTTGTATCAGACGATGAAGAATCCGATCAACCTCACCACGTTTTGTTGATCTTGTGTATAGTTTCCCATCAGAATATGTTCCCGCTCCCCCTTCTCCAAAACAATAATTCGACTCTGGGTTCACCACTAGTTCTTTATTCAGTTTTGCTAAATCTCTCCTACGTTCTTTTACATCTTTTCCTCTCTCAAATAAAATTGGTTTAATCCCAATTTCAATCATTCTTAATGCAGCGAATAATCCAGCTGGACCTGCACCAATGATTACTGCGGTTTTGCTTTTGCTTACGTCTTGTTCTACAAAATTGTAAAATGCTTGTTGCGTTGGCTCTTCACCAACGAATGCCAAAAGCTTAATTCTGTATACTGGAAAACGTGATCGTGCATCAACAGATCTTTTGAGGATTTGATAAGCATTTAGTTCATTTATAGGCACATTCAGCTGTTTCGCTATTGTTGATTTCGTAATAAAATCATCGCCTAAATGCTGTGGTTGGAGTACAATTTCTAGTTCTTTGATCATGGTAAGTATTTATCTTACATAAAACAAAAGTAGAGTTTATTTTTTATACATTTGATTAGAAAAAATTGAAAAACAAATGAACAGAAACATTTTAATATTCGTAGGAATTATAGGTATGCTAATTTTATTTGGAGGTTGTGGATACAACTCTATGGTAAAGTTAGATGAAAAAGTAAGCGAACAATGGGCGCAAGTAGAAAACGTATACCAACGCCGTTCCGACCTTATTCCAAATTTAGTAAACACCGTAAAGGGTTATGCTAATTTCGAGAAGGATGTATTAACATCAGTAACAGAAGCTAGATCTAAAGCAACTTCGGTAAATGTTGATGCTAGTAAATTAAGTCCTGAATCGATTCAACAATTCCAAGCTGCACAAGGACAATTATCTTCTGCATTATCTAAATTACTTGTAGTTGTAGAAAAGTACCCTGATTTAAAAGCAAATCAAAACTTCTTAGAATTGCAAGCTCAATTAGAGGGAACAGAAAACAGAATAGCTGTTGAACGTAATAAGTTCAATACTGTTACTCAAGAGTACAATACTAAAATCAGAACTTTCCCTAATAACATCACTGCCGGTATGTTCGGATTTAGTAAAAAGGGATATTTCGAAGCAGATAAGGGTGCTGAAAAAGCTCCAGAGGTAAAATTCTAATAATGGCTAAGCAATTATTCAATACTGAAGAGCAAGAGGAAATTAAGTTAGCTATACAAGCTGCCGAGTTTCAAACATCTGGGGAAATTCGTGTTTTTGTAGAAGAAAAATGCAATAAGCCAGAAGTTATGGATTGTGCTATTCATCAATTTCACAAATTGAAGATGCACGAAACTGCATTGAGGAATGGCGTATTAATTTATTTAGCTATTGAAGATAGAAAATTTGCAATTATTGGTGATATTGGAATTAATGAAAAGGTTACAGGAGATTTTTGGGAAAGCACCAAAGATATCATGCAATCTCATTTTAAAAAATCAGAAATGGCAGAGGGTTTAAAGCAAGGAATTGCTAAAGTTGGAGAGCAACTTAAAACACTTTTCCCTTACGATAAAGACGATAAAAACGAACTGCCTGATGAAATCGCGTTTTCTTAAATTCATTTATACCCTGATAATTCTTGTGCTTTGTATTCATGTACAAGCACAAGAATTTCCTGCTAAAAGCAATCGTTTAGTAAACGACTATGCTTCATTATTAAGTTTAGAAGAAGTTAATACATTAGAACAAAAATTAGTTGCATACAACGATTCTACTTCTACTCAAATTTCTATAGTAATTATTAAAAGTTTAGAAGGATTTGAAGTTTCGGATTATGCTGTAAAACTAGCTAGTGCTTGGGGTATTGGTCAAGCAGATAAAAATAACGGCGCGTTAATTCTTGTTGCACTCGACGAGAGAAAGATGAGTATTCAAACGGGTTATGGACTTGAAGGAGTTTTACCTGATGCAATTTGCAAAAGAATTATTGAACGTGAACTAAAGCCCTCATTCAAAGCTGGCAATTACTACGAAGGGTTTGACCTTGCAACAACTGCAATGTTTAAGTTTGCTTCTGGCGAATACAAAGCTGATCATTACAAGAAAGGTAAAAAATTACCTATAAGTGCGCTACTTATTGCTTTTATAGTAGTAATTTTAATTATTAGTAGGGCTAGCAAAAAATACCAAACAATCGATGGTAAAGGTGTAAGAGGTGGTGGAGGTTTCTTCCCTCCTTTTATTGGCGGAGGAGGTTTTGGTGGTGGAGGCTTTGGTGGCGGAAGTAGTGGTGGCGGTGGCTTTGGCGGTTTTGGTGGTGGAAGCTTTGGAGGTGGTGGAGCTAGTGGTGGTTGGTAAACTAAACTCAATTAAATAAACAACAAATGCAATTCAATGTCTATTCAATAACACTATTGTTATTCGGGTTGGCCGCTGTTTTCATGTCTTTTTTTATACTAAGACGAAGCGGTGAAGCTGTTAGACAATTCACATACATTTCTTTCGGAATCGCAATTTGGTCGATTGCCTACGCTTTCGAACTTTCTTCATTTAGTTACGAGAATATGATATTCTGGTTAAGACTAGAATACATTGGTGTAGCTTTTCTGCCTGCTATGTGGATCCAGTTTATCATTAAATTCATTGGCAAAAAAAAATGGCTGAGTACTTCAAAAGAAATTCTATTGTACTTATTCCCAACAATCACATTTTTATTAGTATGGACAAATAATTATCATCATCTATATTATACTGATATAAAAATTGATAATACTGGACCATTTCCCCTATTAGATTTGAAGGAAGGCCCTTGGTACATTATACACGCCATCTTCTTCTATGTGTTATTAATTCTGGGCTTGGTTCTTTTACTTAATAAATTCATTAAAGCTGATAAGGTTTACCGTAAACAAAATTATGTAATCGTACTTGCTGCATTAATACCTTGGTTAGTAAACATAACCTATTTATTCGATTTAAGACCCTTTAAACACATCGACTTAACTCCTTATGCATTCAGCATTACTTGTTTAGTTACAAGTTTTGGGTTAATACAGTTAAGATTATTTGATATTATTCCAGTTGCTCGTGATAAGATAGTTGAAGAACTTCAAGATGGAATTATGGTGCTCGATTATATGGACCGTATTGTGGATATGAATTCTCAGTTAAAGAAAATCATACTTTCAGAATTAAATAAAAAAATTTCCATTGGAGATTTATACAGCGAATACTTTATAGGTCATTTCTCATTAATAGAAAAAATTACCAATCGAGTTCAATCCAATTATGAATTCAATATAAATGATCGTTGCTATGAAATTACTATAAACCCATTGTTTGAGAAAAACACAATATATAGTGGGGTAATTTTAATATTCAGAGATATTACAGAACGAAATAAATCAGACATCATTCTTAAAACTCAATCGGAAGAACTACAGAATTTAAATCAACTGAAAGATAAAATGTTTTCAATTATTGCTCACGATTTGCGTGGGCCAATAGTCAACTTAAAAGAAATCATGAGTTTATTTGATCAGAAAATAATTTCTGAAGAGGAGTTGAAAAATCATTTACCATTAATAAATGCTGATGTAAAAGCTACAGCATCTTTACTTGAAAATTTATTGTTTTGGTCGCGCACCCAATTAAAAGGCGAACGAATTCATCCATCGAATATTAATTTACATTTACTTTCTATTGTTCAAGTAAATTTATTAAGTAGCCAGATCCAAGAGAAATCGTTAAGCATTATTAATAACATACCTGAGCATGCCAATGTTTATGCAGATAAAAATATGGTTGAGCTGGTGATGAGGAATTTAATATCTAATGCAATTAAATATTGTCACCCTAACAATCAAATTACGATTAGTGCCAGTATAAAAGGTGAGTATTACATTACCGAGATTGCAGATACAGGTGTTGGAATTGATAAAGAAAACATAAGTAAATTATTCGGCATGAATAATTTCAGTACTGCAGGCACACGTTCTGAAAAAGGTACTGGATTAGGCCTACTTCTTTGCAAAGAATTCGTAGAGAAAAATGGTGGTAAAATTTGGGTTAGAAGTGAACTCGGCAAAGGAAGTGCTTTTTCGTTTAGTTTACCTCTTCGTTAGTTCTTAGTCTTTAGTCCATGGTCCTTAGTCGTTGGTACATATTAAAACTAATGACCAACGACTAATGACAATAAATGGTATTAAGATAATTTCAATTTCTTTTGTATATCCGCTACGTAAGCTCTAAACTTTTTGTCCGTATCGATAAGGTCTTCAACAGTTTGACAAGCATAGATTACCGTAGAGTGGTCTCTTCCGCCGAAATGCATACCAATCGATTTTAACGATGATTTAGTATGACTTTTCGCTAAGTACATAGAGATCTGACGAGCTTGAACAATTTCTCTTTTACGTGTTTGAGATTTTAACATCTCAACTGGCACTTCGAAATACTCGCAAACTAGTTTCTGAATATATTCTATAGAAATCTCTTTGTTAGAATTTTTAATGAAATTCTTCAACATTTGTTTTGCCAATGGCAAATCAATCTCTTTTTTATTTAAAGTTGAATGAGCTAATAAAGATACCATTGCCCCTTCAAGGTCGCGCATATTGCTATCGATATTATGAGCAACATATTCTACTACATCTTGAGGAAGTTCAATACCATCTGATTGCATCTTCTTATACAAGATTGCCATTCTTGTTTCGAAATCTGGCACTTGTAAGTCGGCTGTTAAGCCCCATTTGAATCTCGATAACAATCTATCTTCTACTCCGATTAAGTCTTTAGGAGCTTTATCTGAAGTAAGAACGATTTGTTTATTAGTTTGATGTAATTCATTAAAAATATGGAAGAAGATATCTTGAGTCTTTTCTTTACCAGCGAAATTGTGAACATCATCAATAATCAATACATCAATTAATTGATAGAAGTTTTTGAAATCGTTGATGGTATTGTTTTTCATCGATTCCACAAATTGCTGAGTAAATTTCTCTGCATTTACATATAATACTTGTTTATCGGGGAAACGATCTTTAATTGCACCACCAATAGCATGTATTAAATGTGTTTTACCCAATCCTGTAGGCCCATAAATCATTAAAGGATTGAAAGAAGTTCCTCCTGGCTTATTAGCTACGGCAAAGCCTGCAGAACGAGCTAAACGATTGCAATCACCTTCAACAAAATTATCGAAAGAGT
>CAZYBY010000258.1:0-11068 GCA_964645385.1 uncultured Sphingobacterium sp. | reverse complement strand
CCAATTGGTACTCTTATAATTGCACTAACTGGCCATTTACCATTCGACAAATAACATGAACGTGCAACTTCTGTAAATAATTGATTTAATCCTGGCCAAATATAATCTGCGAATTGAACTTCTACGATTGGCTTTAAACCTACTGCAGACATACCAACAGTACTACCAATTATAAATGCTTCTTGAATTGGAGTGTTGAACACTCTATGTCCTCCAAATTTACTAGCCAATGTTGCTGCTTCTCTAAATACGCCACCTAATCTAGCACCAACATCTTGCCCGTACAATAAACATTCTGGATGCTTCTCCATTAACTCCTTCACAGCAAATAATGCCGAATCGACCATTAATGTGGCCTCTGCACCTTGAGGTTCTCGAACACCTTCTTCTTCAAGTACAGGTGTAGGTGCGAAATCGTTTGTATATAAATCTTCTGGGTGAGGATCTTCAGCTAATAATGCTTTTTCGTATTGTAGTTGAACATCTTTGTTAGCTTTTGCATCAAGCGCATCTAATATTAATTCTTCAATTCCACTAGCTATTAATTTCGATTTGAATTTTGGATACGGATCTCTCGCCAATGATTTTTCTAAATCATCTCGATACCATTCTTTACGTACACCAGAAGTATGATGATTTAACAATGGAACTTTAGCATGAATTAAAAATGGTCGACGCTCTTTACGAACTAGTCCAATAACTTCTTCTATTGTTGAATAGCACAAATTAAAATCAGTGCCATCTATAGATCTAACTTCTAAACCTTTGAATCCTTCTGCATATTCATTGGCATCCATAGCACGAATTTCATCAGCAAAAGCAGAAATATCCCATTCATTATCTTGTACTAAATAAATAATAGGTAGTTTTTTAAGAACAGCCATTTGAAAAGCTTCAGAAACTTCTCCTTCAGTTATACATGCATCGCCTAAAGAACAAACAACTATTGGAGAATTTTCATCTCTGTTTAATAGCCCAACTTTTTCTTTGTATTGAATACCCATTGCAACTCCTGTAGTTGGAATTGCTTGCATTCCGGTTGCAGAAGATTGATGAGGTATCTTCGGCATATTAGGTCTATTTAAACTTGGATGAGAATAATAAGTTCTTCCTCCAGAAAATGGATCGTCGCGCTTCGCCAAAAGTTGAAGCATTAATTCATATGGCTTCATACCTATCCCTAAAAGCATCGCATCATCTCGGTAATATGCCGATAAATAATCTTGAGCTTTTAATTGCAATCCCATTGCTAATTGAATAGCTTCATGTCCGCGTGAAGTTGCATGCACATACTTTGCAGTAATTTCTTTGTTAGCTTCATAAAGTTCTGTCATTGCCTTCGCAGTACACATCAACTCCCAAGCTTTCAATAAAACGTCTTCTGCAATTTGAGGTTCTTTTATGCTTTTATCTTTCGTAGCCATATTGTAAAAGGGACAAAGGTAATAATTAGTAATGAGTAGTGGGTGGTGACTATTGAGTAATTCTAAAATTAATAAATTACCCGATACTCTATTTAGTTTTAAACTTATTTATCGCATTAACAGTAAAATCCGACAATACTAATTTACCACTCATTTCTGCGCGTTCGATTAGTAATGTATCCCAGTGCTCAGTTCCTTGCCAAGCTGCCTTTTTCAAAAGCATCATTGCTTCTGGATTTGAGAGTGAGAGTCTATGCGCTAATTGATGAACAGCTTCATCTAATTGATGAGTATCATCAAATATTTCAGCATATAATCCTTTTTCTTTTGCCCAAATAGCTGATTGCCATTCTGTTGCATTGATTGCTAATTGACAAAATGCAGATGAACCTACTTTTCTTTCTACCGCCGGACCGACAACGAATGGACCAATTCCTACTGCTAATTCGCTTAATTTAACTGAGGCATTAGACAAGGCCAAAGTGTAATCTGCTGCTGAAGCTATACCTACACCCCCACCTACTGCTTTACCCTGAACTCTAGCTATTACGAACTTGGGAGCTTTTCGAATAGCGTTAATTACTCCTGCAAATCCTGAAAAGAATTTCTTACCAGTTTCTAAATCTTTTATAGAAATTAACTCATCAAAACTGGCACCTGCACAAAATGCTTTTTCACCTTCACTTTGCAATACAATAACCTTTGCTTCATCATTTTTACCCATTTCTTCTATTTGAGAAGCTAAAGTTCTTAAAATTTCTCCCGGCAAGGAATTACTTTGAGGATGAAAAAAAGTAATTGTTCCAATACCATCGTTTATTGTTGATTTTACGAATGCGTCCATGTATGTAAATAATATTATTCTTGATTTCTTTTCTTCACCATCGTTAAAATAGTAGCAATTGCAACCGTTTCTCCAGTTTCATCATAAACATCAACTAAAAATTTTACGATACCTTTTGCTACATCATCGTCTGATCTTTTTTCTTGATCAACTTTTTCTTTAACGGTTAATTTTACACCGATTGTAGTACCTGGATAAACAGGCTTTGTAAATCTACATTCTTCTAATCCGTAATTTAATAATACTGGTCCTTTTTTAGCATCTACAAATAACCCGGCTGCTGCTGACAATACAAAGTAACCGTGTGCCACTCTACCTTCGAATATTGTACCATCTAAAGATGTTGCATCTGTATGTGCGTAAAAATGATCCCAACTCACATTAGAAAAATTCACGATATCTGCTTCCGTAACTGTTCTCTTAGCGGTGATTACGGTTTCTCCAACTTCAATATCTTCAAAGTGTTTGCGGAAAACGTGCACGTCTTTCTCTGTTTGATTTCCACCTACTTGATATTGGTTCGTAACTGCAGTTAATGTAGTGGGTGATCCTTGAATAGCTGTGCGTTGCATATAATGCAATACTCCACGCTTACCTCCCATTTCTTCTCCACCGCCTGCTCTACCAGGGCCACCGTGAGTTAACAATGGCATAGGTGAACCATGACCAGTACTCTCTTTCGCACAATCAGCATTCAACACTAAAATTCTACCATGGTGTGAAGCTGCACCGATTACAAAATCTCTCGCTACTTTATCATCACCTGTAACGATAGAGCAAACCAATGAACCTTTACCTAATTTTGTTAATTCTATTGCATCTTCTAAAGTATCATAAGGAAGTATTGTACTTACTGGTCCGAATGCTTCGATGTTATGACAATCTAGTTTATTAAATGGATCTTTATTTAAAAATAAAATCGGCGACATAAATGAGCCTTTGCTAGCATCAGCTCCCATTAGTTCAACTTTATCTAAATTTCCAAAAACAATTTCCTGAGACTTCATCAATAACTTTACATTTTCGATAACGTCGTTCAATTGATCTTTACCAGCTAATGCTCCCATTCTAACACCTTCAACATTAGGATCACCAATAGCCGTTTTCGCTAAACGTTTTCCTACTTCAATTTGAACATCTTCTACAAAAGCTGATGGAACAATAATTCTACGAACAGCTGTACATTTTTGTCCGGCTTTAATCGTAATCTCTTTGCAAACTTCTTTCACAAAAAGTTCAAACTCTGGAGTACCTGGTTTAGCATCTGGCCCAAGCACACTTGCATTTAATGAGTCGGCTTCTAAGTTGAATGGAACAGATTCTGAAATTACTCTTGGATGAGCTTTCAATTTCATTCCTGTAGAAGCAGAACCTGTAAATGTTACGACATCTTGGTTTGTTACTGATTCTAATATTCCATTCGCAGAACCACAAATTAATTGCAGAGCACCCTCAGGTAAAATGTTAGATTTGATAATTTCTTTAACAACAACTTCTGTTAAGAATGATGTAACTGTTGCTGGTTTAACTACTGCAGGTACACCTGCTAAAAAGTTTACTGCAACTTTTTCAAGCATTCCCCAAACAGGAAAATTATAGGCATTTATATGAATTGCAACACCTTCTTTAGGTACACAAATATGATGACCAATAAAGGTTCCATTCTTCGATAATTTTGCAGCCTCTCCATCAACATAATATGTTTCATCAGGAAATTGTCGGCGTAAACTTGCATAGGCAAATAAATTACCAATACCACCTTCGATGTCGATCCAACTATCTACTCTAGTAGCACCTGTAGCCCAACTCACTTTATAAAATTCTTCTTTCTTAGAATTTAGATGCATTGCTAAGGCCTTCAGCATTCTACCACGTTCGTGGAATGTCATTTTTCTTAATGCCGGACCACCAACTTTACGAGCATAGTCTAACATTATTGTAAAATCCAATCCTGAACTATCTGCTTCGTATATAGCCTCACCTGTAATTGAATTATATAAAGTAGTTGATTTACCTGATCCTTCAACCCATTTGCCAGCTGCGTAATTTTGTAATTTTTGCATAATTAATTTTAATTATTATGGTAATGTTACTGTTCCACTTTTAGTGTACCAAAGATGATACTCTGCTACAAGTCTTCCCGCTTTGATTGCGGGATCTTCTTCTACTCTCACTTTTGCTTCTTCTAATACTTCTAGATTTAAAACCAGAATCCCTTTTATTTTACTATCATCTTGAAAAGGTCCAGCCATCAAAAGCATACCTTCTTGGTGCATCGCAGTGAGATGATCTAAATGATCTTTTTGGATTTTTTCTGCTTCCTCTTTGCTTTGTTTGCGATTTGGTCCTTCTTTTAAAAAAACCATGATGTAAGTTTTCATTTCACCTTCATCAATTTTTTCTTTATCTCGTGTTGGTTTGGCAACAGATTTTACTTGAGCTTCAGAAACTAATACAAAGCTGAAAAGTAATGTTATAATCAATAATATTTTTCTCATCTTATTTGTTTTTTTTCCAAGTAGTATAAATATCTTGTTGTTTCGGGCGATTAGGCTCTATTTCTCTCAAGGGCACACACTCTTTTAAACTATCATAGCAATCGCTTGGTAATTGCTGATATAAAGCAGTTCCTTTAGTTTTCCAAGCTATCATCTCATCGCTAACATCTTTTATGATTTTAGCTGGATTGCCAACAATTATTTTTCTGTTTGGCACTATGGTTTCAGCAGGAATAAAAGCTAATGCTCCCACTATACACTCATCTCCAACCTGCACATCATCCATAATTACTGCATTCATTCCAACCATTGTATTTTTACCGATTGTAGCACCATGAATAATTGCACCATGTCCGATATGTGCTGATTCTTTTAATAAAACAGTTGTACCTGGAAACATATGAATAGTGCAATTTTCTTGAATATTACACCCATCTTCAATAATTATCATTCCCCAATCTCCACGAATAGCAGCACCCGGACCGATGTAAACATTTTTACCAATAATTACATTTCCAGTAACAGCAGCTTGTGGATGCACAAACGCAGATTCGTGTATTACAGGTTTATATCCTTGAAATTCGTATATCATATTTTCTCTATAATCACTGCAAACCCTTGCCCCACACCAATACACATTGTTACCAATGCGTATCTTTTATTTTGTTCTTGTAATTCAATAGCTGCTGATAACAAAATTCTTGCACCCGACATTCCTAGTGGATGCCCCAAAGCTATAGCTCCTCCATTTGGGTTAATTCTTGCGTCATCATCTTTTAATCCCCATGAACGAATACAAGCTAAACTTTGTGCAGCAAAAGCTTCATTCAATTCGATAATGTCGATATCACTCATCGTTAAACCTGCTTTTGCTAATGCTTTATTTGCTGCTTCTACCGGACCAATACCCATAATTCTTGGTTCAACACCTGCTGCTCCCATTGAAACGATTCGAGCTAATGGTTTTAAATTATTTTTTTTCAAGCCTTCTTCAGAAGCTAATAATAGTGCAGCTGCACCATCATTTAGCCCAGATGCATTACCTGCTGTTACGGTTCCATTTTTGCGAAAAGCTGCTCTAAGTTTTGCTAAGCCTTCAATGTTTGTATTTGGTTTGATGAACTCATCATGTGCAAATACAAGCGATTCACCCTTTTTCTGAGGAATACTAATCGGACTAATTTCTTTTGCGAATCTTCCACGCTCTCGAGCTGCTGTAGCTTTCTGTTGAGATCTTAATGCAAATGCATCTTGGTCTTCTCTAGAAATATGATGTATGTCGACTAAATTTTCTGCGGTTTCACCCATCGCATCAACACCGTACATTTCTTTCATTTTCGGATTAATAAATCTCCATCCAAAACTTGTGTCGTGCATTTCTACATCTTTACCAAATGGTGTAGAAGCTTTAGACATTACCCAAGGACCACGTGTCATGTGTTCTATACCACCAGCAATCATTAGGTCTGCATCACCAACCATGATATGTCGAGCAGCATCCATAGATGCTGATAATCCTGATGCACATAAACGATTCACTGTTACGCCTGGAACTTCTTGAGGAATGCCTGCTAGTAAACTCGACATACGTGCTACATTCCTGTTGTCTTCTCCAGCTTGATTGGCACAACCTAAAATGACATCGCCCACTTCTTTAAAATTCACTTCCGGATATTTTTCCATCAAGGATTTTAAAACATGAGCTGCTAAATCATCTGCTCTTACAGGAGAAAGAGTTCCTGTAAAACTACCAATTGGTGTTCTTACACCTCCTACTATATATGCGTTTTTCATATTACCAATTTTTATCACTTCTGTAAACAGTACCTTTAAACAAAGCAACTACTTTATTATCTTGATTAGTTACAGAAATATCATAAACTCCAATTTTATTTGTTAACGACCTTTCCACTGTTTTAGTAGTCAACACATCGCCTTCTTTACATGGAAATGTATGAGAAATTGAAGTTTCTATCGACATACTTTTTCTTCCGTAAGCATTGCTTGCAAAGGCCAAAGCACTATCTGCTAAAGAATATGTTATCCCACCATGCAATACATCAAATCCGTTTAACATTTCTTTTCTAACTTTCATTTTTAAGGTTGATATACCTTCTCCGATTTCTAGAACTTCAATACCTAGCCACTTACTAAAAGCATCGTTATCGAACATTCTATGTACTATTTCTTCTGCTTTAATCATATTTAGCTTAGTAAAAATGTTTGTTTTCTCTAACCATATGTTTCAATAATACAGATGGCCTGTATCGATCTTCTTCATATGTCGACATTAAACTTTCTAATTCTTCAAGCACTGTACCTAGACCAAGTTCATCAGCCCATTGTAAAAGTCCTTTAGGATAATTAACTCCTTTTGTCATCGCCAAATCGATATCTTCTTTCGAAGCAATGTTCAAATACAAAGTATCAATTGCTTCATTTATTAACATCGAAATAATGCGTTTGAATATATAGTTTCCAAGTTCGATATCCTTGGAAGCTTCTGTATTTATAGCACCTTCACGATAGTCGTAAAAACCTATTGAAGATTTTCTGCCAAATCTTTTTGCTTCGTATAATCTTTTTTGTGTTAAACTTGGTTTGAAACGAGGGTCGAAAAATAATTGTTCCCAAACAGTTTCTGTTACTTTATAATTTACATCGTGGCCTATAAAATCCATCAATTCGAATGGACCCATTTTAAAGCCACCAATTTCTTTCATTGCCCAATCTATCGTTGCATAATCTGCAATTCCTTCTTCAGCTAAACGAATAGCTTCTCCATAAAAAGATCTTGCTACTCTATTCACTATAAAACCTGGAGTATCTTTACAAACTACAACTGTTTTACCCCATGATTTAATTAGTTCTATAGATTTATTCGTAATCGTAAGGTCAGTTTGTAGAGCAGGAATAATTTCTACCAAGGGCATGATGTTAGCAGGATTAAAGAAATGTATTCCTATGAAACGCTCAGGTTTATTACAAGCTGACGCTATTGATGCAATTGATAAAGAAGATGTATTAGAAGCAAGGATACAAGTATCACTTACAATACTTTCTAAAGCTGAAAACACTTCTTTCTTAATGTCGATATTTTCGACTATCGCTTCAATAATTAATTCACAATAATTAAGTTTATCAATACTCGATTGAAAAAATATATTCTTTAAAATTTCTTCAGATTTTTCTTGACTACACTTTCCTTTTTCTACTAATTTTTGAATAGACAATTTTAAATTATTAGCTGCAGATTGTGCGGCAACAGGATTAGCATCATAAACATGAACTTCATGTCCAGCCATAGCTGCAACTTGCGCAATACCACTACCCATTGCACCTGAACCAATAACTCCAATTTTTATCAACTCCATATTATTCTCCTTTAAACACCGGCTTTCTTTTTTCTAAGAAAGCATTTATTCCTTCCTGATTATCGTAAGTGCTAGCAGCTTTTGCTTGCAAATCTTCTTCAACTTCTAATTGATCTTCTAGATTATTGAACAGCGATTCATTTAAAGCACGTTTAGTTAAACCAAAACCTTTTGTAGGCATTTGTGATAAACGTGTAGCAATTTCTTCTGCTTCTAACATTAAGTTTTCCGCAGTAGAAACTTTATAAATCATCCCGTATTGTAAAGCTTGTTCTGCAGAAACTTTATCTGCTAAAAACATCATAGCTGTTGCACGTTGCAAGCCAACTAAACGAGGCAAGAAAAAAGTTCCTCCACTATCAGGTATTAAGCCGATATTCGAAAAAGATTGAATGAATAAAGCTTTATCACTTGCGATTACAATATCACAACATAAAGCAATGTTTGCTCCTGCTCCAGCAGCTACGCCATTTACAGCACAAACAATTGGCTTTTCAATATTTCTAATTCGCATTACAATTGGATTATAATGTTCGCGAACGATTGTATCAATTGTTGGTGCATCTTCAGCGATAGCTTCCGCTAAATCTTGTCCTGCACAAAAAGCACGACCCTCACCTGTAATTAAAATAGCACGTATTTTAGCATCCTTTTCGCACTCGTCTAAACAAGCTTGAAATGCTAGTGCCATTTCGCGATTAAAACTATTCAATACATCAGGCCTATTCAGGGTGATGATGCCTAGATTTTCTTTTGTTTCAAATTTTATAGTCATAATCAATTATAACATTACTTCATTAACACATTAACATATTAATCAAATACATTTAAAATAATCAAATGGTTCCAAACATTCATTGCACTTATACAACGACTTGCAAGCTGTAGAACCAAACTGACTAGTTAAACTTGTATTACTAGAACCACAATGAGGGCAATTAACTTCTTCATCATGGTCACCGGTTAATACATTTAATTTATGTTTTACATGTTCATTCGGAGGTGCTATTCCGTATTTTCGAAGCTTTTCTTTTGCCTCAGCATTCATCCAATCTGTTGTCCAAGCTGGAGTATAAACTGTTTCAATTTTAAAATCTTCAATTCCATTTTCGCGTAAATTATTATGAATATCCAAGCTAATGGCAGTCATTGCAGGGCATCCAGAATAAGTTGGCGTAATGGTTATAATAAGCGAATGCCCTTCATAACGAAGGGCACGAATAATTCCAAGTTCAACTACACTGATCACCGGTATTTCGGGATCAGGAATTCCTTCCAGGATTTTCCATATTTCAGCGATGGGTTTCATCTCTTTACCATTGAGCACCTGGAAATGCGCGATGTAAATGTTGCATTTCGGCTAATAAAAATCCTAAATGTTCTGTATGTACACCGTTACGACTACCTCTTTGCATAAAGGTATCCGATGGTAAAGTTAAAGTTGCTTCTGTTAAAACTGCATTTACTTTTGCTAACCAAGGAGCTTGTAAAGCTGATAAATCGCAAGAGATTTTCTCATTGATTAAAATGGTATCAACTTCATTCATTTCGAACAACTCACCAGTGAAACGATATAATTCATTGATTGCATTTTGAACACGCGTTTTACTTTCTTCTGTACCATCACCTAAACGAATTATCCATTTAGAAGTATGACGTAAATGATATGTGATTTCTTTTAATGCTTTTGCTGCAATTGCTGCTAAAGTTTCGTCGCTAGATTTTGTTAATTCAGAATAAACTAATGAATCAAAAACATCAGCAAAAAAATGACGAACCATTACATAAGCAAAGTCAACATTAGGTTGTTCCGCTAAAAGTGTGTTATAGAAATTTCTTTCATCTCGTAAAAATGCTAAATCGTCGGCTGTTTTATTTTTACCTTCTACTTCAGCGGCGTATTGCAAAATATGATTTGCATTACCAATTAAATCGAGTGCAATATTCGAGCAAGCAATATCTTCTTCTAAGAAGGGTCCTTTGCTACTCATTTCAGATAAGCGATGACCTAAAATTAAATGTTGGTCAGCTAAGCGAAGTAAATAAATGTATAGTGCTTCTTGTTTTGTCATGATTACATATGTGTAATTCCTTCAGGAACTGTATAGAAAGTTGGATGACGATAAACTTTATCGTTTGATGGGTCGAAGAACGATTCAATATCTTCCGGAGAAGATGCTACGATTTCAGATGCAGGTACTACCCAAATGTTTGTACCCTCGCTTCTTCTGCAATAAAGATCTCTTGCATTTTGCAAGGCCATTTCTTTATCGTGTGCATGTACCGAACCACTATGTTTATGTGGTTGTCCTGGTTTACTTTGCACAAATACTTCCCATAATAATCCTTGTGAGTCACTCATAATATTAAGCTGCTTTAGTGTTTAGTTTTTGTTTTTCTGCATAAGCATTTGCTGCTTCACGTACCCAAGCTCCATCATTATGTGCTTTAATTTTTGCAGTGATACGTTCTTTATTGCAAGGTCCATTTCCTTTAACAACATTCCAGAATTCATTCCAATCAATATCGCCAAAATCATATCCTTTTTTCTCTTCATTCCATTTCAAATCAGCATCAGGAACTGTTAATCCGATATGCTCAGCTTGAGGTACTGTTTGATTAACGAAACGTTGGCGAAGTTGATCGTTCGTTTCTCTTTTGATTTTCCACTTCATGGCATTTTCTGTGTTTGGAGATTCCGAGTCTTTCGGACCAAACATCATTAAACTTGGCCACCACCATCTGTTGATAGCATCTTGAGCCATAGCTTTTTGCTCAGGAGTACCACTCGCTAACACACACATAATTTCGTACCCTTGGCGTTGGTGAAAAGATTCTTCTTTACAGATTCTCACCATTGCACGAGCATAAGGTCCGTATGAACATCTAGAAAGTGGAATTTGGTTCATAATAGCAGCGCCATCAACC
>CAZYBY010000257.1:0-9564 GCA_964645385.1 uncultured Sphingobacterium sp. | reverse complement strand
AACCCATTAACATATTAACATATTATTTTTATTATCTTAGAACTTTAAAATTTAAACAATGAAAAGAATAATTGTATTAGCATTATCTCTCCTAGTAATAGCTAACATAGCTTTTGCTGATAAGGACAAAAAGAAAAAAGAAAAGAATACTTATGTCGAGATGAAAACGACCATGGGAACAATGGTTTTAAAATTGTATAATGAGACGCCATTACATAGAGATAATTTTATTAAAAATGTAAAAGATAAACAGTACGATAGTGTATTATTTCATCGAGTAATAAAAGCATTCATGATTCAAGGTGGAGATCCAACTTCTAAATATGCTAGACCTGAAACTATGTTAGGCAGTGGAGATATTCCAGGAGTTGCAAGAATTCCTGCAGAATTTAATCCATCATTATATCATAAGAAAGGTGCTTTAGCAGCAGCACGTGATGGTAATCCTGAGAAAGCAAGTAGTAATTGTCAGTTTTATATTGTTCAAGGAAAAACATTCAACGATGCTGAATTAAATAGAATGGAACAATACAATGGTTGGAAATACACTACAGAACAACGTGATATGTATAAGACTGTCGGTGGTACTCCTCATTTAGATAATAATTATACTGTTTATGGAGAATTAGTTTCTGGTATGGAAGTGCTTGATGCAATAGCAGCTGTACAAGTGGGCCAAGCTGATCGTCCAAGTGTTGACGTAAGAATTATTGAGACTAAATTGTTGAAGAAATTCAAAGAGAAAAAAGAAAAGAAGGAGAAAAAAGATAAGAAGAAAAAAGATAAAGATGATGAAGACGGAGATAAAGATGAAGTGAAAAAGCATAAAGAAAAAAGTTTTCCTCAAAAAGAAAATTCTCCAAAAGTAGATAGCGATAAATAAACATGAAAATTATTTCCTATAACGTCAATGGTATCCGTTCAGCCATAAGTAAAAATTGGCTTCAATGGCTTCAAGCAAGTGATGCTGATATTGTTTGCTTGCAAGAGATAAAAGTTCAGGTTGAACAAATACCAATGGAAATAAAAATGATTGAAGACCTAGGTTATCATCATTATTGGTATCCTGCACAAAAAAAAGGTTATAGTGGAGTCGCAATTTTATCAAAGAAAAAACCTTTGCATGTAGAATACGGTTGCGGACACGAACTCTTCGATTTCGAAGGTCGTATGATACGCGCTGATTTTGAAGACCTCTCGGTTATCAGTGTTTACTTGCCTTCTGGAACAACAGGCGACGAACGTCAGAATGTTAAATACCAGTTCATGGATTATTTTGAACAATATACTCGTGAACTAAGTTGGAAATATCCTTCGTTGGTAATTTCAGGTGATTATAATATTTGTCACAAACCTATCGATATTCATAATCCAAAAACAAACGCTAATTCATCTGGATTCCTTCCAGAAGAAAGAGAATGGATGGAGAAAATATTGAATGATACTTTTATCGATTCATTTAGATATTTCAATTCAGAACCTCATCAATATACTTGGTGGAGTTTTAGAGCTGGTTCTCGTGATAAAAATTTAGGATGGAGAATAGATTACCATCTTGTAACGAAAGAATTAGAAAAACGTTTAAAGCGTGCAGCAATCTTATCAGAAGCTAAACATTCTGATCATTGTCCGATTTTACTTGAATTGAAATGAGTACTATCATAACAAATATTAAATCCCTATGTGGTATTTTAAATGCTGAAACAACCATTTTAAAAGGTAAAGATTTAGCATCAATTCAATCTATAGATAATGCTTGGATTAGCATTAAAAATGGGATGATTGAAGATTTCGGCAGTATGGAGACGCTATCAATTTCAAGTTCTGCCTACGATGAAATAATAGATGCAAACGAAAAATTTGTATTACCAGGATGGTGCGATTCACATACTCATTTGGTTTATGCTGGAAGTAGAGAAACAGAATTCGTTGATCGTATAAAAGGTTTGCCTTATGAAGAAATTGCAAAACGAGGTGGAGGAATTTTAAATTCTGCTAAACGCTTGCAGTCTGCATCCGAAGATGAACTATTTGATTCTGCATGGAAACGATTAGAAGAAGTAAAAGCATTAGGAACTACTGCTATCGAAATTAAAAGTGGATATGGGTTAAATACTGATGCAGAGTTAAAAATGCTTCGAGTAATTCGAAGAATAAAAGAAAATACAGATATACTTGTAAAGTCTAATTTCTTAGCGGCTCATGCATTTCCTTTAGAATTTAAAGAAAATCATCAAGCTTATGTTGATATAATCATTAATGAAATGCTTCCTCAAGTTGCTGAAGAAGGATTGGCAGATTATATAGATGCATTTTGTGAGTTTGGTTTTTTTAGTGTAGATGAAACCGCTCAGATTTTAGAGGCAGGTGCAAAATACGGACTAAAACCAAAAATTCACGCGAACCAATTAAACTATTCTGGAGGCATTCAAGTTGGAGTAAAATATAATGCAGTTTCAGTTGATCATCTAGAATGTGTTGGCGAAGAAGAATTATCTTGTTTAAAAAACTCTTCTACAATTGGTACCTTATTACCTTCAGCAGCATTTTTTATCAACCTAGCCTATCAACCTGCTCGTAAAATGATTGATGCTGGTTTAGGCATAGCATTGGCTAGCGATTACAACCCTGGGACATCCCCAAGTGGAAATATGCCTTTTATTGCTTCCTTAGCTTGTACACAGCTTAAAATGACGCCTGAAGAAGCTATAAATGCTTGTACTATCAATGGTGCTTATGCAATGGAGTTGCAGAATGTTTGTGGAAGTATAACTAAAGGTAAATTCGCTAATTTAATACTTACAAAAAAGATTCCTAGCTTAGCATATATTCCTTATTCATTCGGGAGTAATTGCATTGAAAGAGTTTTTGTAAAAGGTAAATAACATGGCAAAACTTCAGGTTTACGATCGAAAAAAAATTGACTCAATGTTTTCAGCTCGTGAAAACGAAACGAAATGGGGTCAAACTATTCATTGCATAGAAGATTCAGCTCGGTGGCAAGAGGAATTACAAAATTCCAAAACCAGCTATGTAGTACTAGGACTTCCTGAAGATATTGGTATTCGTGCTAATCATGGAAAACCTGGTGCCGACAAAACTTTTGAAGTTGTTGTTTCCGCGTTATTAAATATTCAACAAAATAAATTTCAAGACGCAAATAAAGTTTTATTGCTTGGACATATAGATTTCTCTGAAGAAATGGAGAGGTCTAAAAATATGTCGATTGATGATTTAAGAGCTTTGTGTTCAGAAATTGATCAAGCGGTATATCCCATTGTACAAAGTATTATAGCAAGCGGTAAAAAATTGATAGTAATCGGTGGTGGTCATAATAATGCATTTCCTATACTTAAAGGAAGCTCACTTGCATTAGGCACTGCATTGAATTGTATTAATATTGATGCCCACACAGATTATAGAATTAAAGAAGGTCGACATAGTGGAAATGGTTTTCGTTACGCAAAAGAAGATTCTTATTTGTACAAATATGGTGTCTTTGGATTACACGAAAACTATAATTCTGAAAATGTATTAAATGAAATTGAGAACGATCCAAATATTCAATACATTACTTTTGAAGATATAGCTATTCGTAAAAGATATCCATTAGAATTAGCTTTAAATAGTATTGTAATATTTCTTCAACAACATCCTTGCGGAATTGAGCTAGATTTAGATTCCATAGTTGATATACAAAGTTCAGCAATGACAAATACAGGTTGGACTAGCACAGAAGCCAGGTCTATTCTACATCAATGCAGTACACTGCTCTCTACAGTATATTTACATATCACAGAAGGATCACTTGCAAATGCTAACGAGCAAGATCGATATACAAATGCCAAATTTATTGCATATTTATTAAGTGATTTTGTAAAATCGAGCGGGTAATTATTTTTTATCTGCAACTAGATATTTATATATTGAAGCACTACTAGGTGCCGGAACATTAGAATGAATAATAATGCCATCTTTATTAATTACTAATGATTTCGGGATAGATTTCACATTATATTTTTCTCCAACTTCATTTTTCATTCCACTTACATTCAGTTGAATAATTTCTTTATCATAAGGTGTTAATGCGTTTTTCCAGGCATTTACATCTTCATCAACTGATACCATAATCGTAACAAATTCTCTATCCTTATATATTCTATTAATTAAATTATGGTTAGCAACTTCACCTATACATGGTAAACACCAGGAAGCCCAAAAGTTTAGATATATTGTTTTGCCTTTAAAATCTGAAAGGTTCACCCAATTACCATTTTGATCTTTTAGTTTAAAATCAAATGCTTTAGAAGTTTCACTTCCATTTGTTGCTGCTAAAATTTTTTTGTCGATATATGCTCGGTATTCAGAATTGGCGATTTCCGACATATATGGTGATATGAAAAATTTAGAAATTTCATATGGATGTGTTTCTAAAATTTCGCCAAACTTTTTAGTTAAAAAATAATATTTAACCCGATCTTCAAAAAGAGTTTCTGCCAAACTATATTCAGATCGAGCCATCTCAAGTTCTGTATTCACTTCAGGTTTATCTTCATTATATCTAAACGTGTAATAGTTATCGAGGTATTCTCTATACTCTGCAAGTAATAACAAATCGTTTTCTCTAACAGATAAATCCAACATGAACTGATAATAATCTTTAGGCAGTTTCTTTTCCTTTTTAGTTAAGTATAGGTAAGTATTTGCTAATCTAAATTTAGCATTAGACGAACCATATCTATATACTGCTTTTTGTCGACGAATAAACTGTTTAGATAAGGGTTGATCTATAGCATACTGATCAATGTATTTTATTTTTGCTTTATAAAGATTTTCCTCATAAGTTTTATAGTCATCAGCATTATCTTTAATTATATGTGAATTTCGTTCTGCCGTTAACTTCTGATCGGGAAATGCATTTTTAAAATCTAATAAATATTGGTTGTTCTTATATGTTCCTGTAATTAATAATGATTGAAAGAATTTCTTTTCTTCAGTTCGTATCTCGATATTTTCTTCAGGCTCTATGTACAAAGAAATTTGATTTTGATTATAGAGAAGTGTAGCATCTAAAGCTTTTCTTAAAGGTAGTGCTTGATAAAATTGACCTTGTTCATTAAGTTCAATACGTAATGTTTGAAGAGTATCGTCAATGGGATTGTTTAAATATTTAAGTTCGATATAATTCGACTTTGCATTTTTAATGCTTCCCATTATCACAGCGTCTAGTGGTGTTTGCGCAAAAACTTTTGCTGAAAATAAAATTAGAATTAAAACTATTTTTTTTATCATTTCAATCGACTAAAATAAAAAACCAAAATTGTTGTAATGATTCCTGTAAATACAAAGGTAACAGAAGCTCCGAAATTAAACCAAATTAATCCAGCTAAAGTACTTGCTATCATAGCGCAAATGCTTTGAAATCCGGCATATGTACCTATTGCTGTTGCCGTATCAGCTTTATCAGAAATATTACTTATCCATGCTTTAGAAATTCCTTCCGTTGCAGCTGAGTATAATCCATACAAGAAAAACATTCCAATGATTACAGCAATGTTATCACTTAAACCTATTCCAAAATAAACTATGCTGAATATCGACAATCCGAACACAAACATATTCTTCAACCCAATTTTATCCGCAAATATTCCTAGTGGTAAAGCAAATAATGCATAGATTAAATTATAAAAAATAAAAACAGCGATAACCATCGTATCAGATAAGCCTGCTTGCTTAGCTTTTAACAACAGGAATACATCCGAGCTATTAAACACGGCAAAAAGTAGTAATCCAATTACTAATTTTTTGTACTTAATTGGCGCAATTTTCCAATAGTTTATAAAATCTAAAAATGAAGTTCGCTTTCGCGGTTTAATAGATACTATTTTTTTCTCTTTGATTAAAAACGATGCTCCAACTGCCAATAAACTTGGAATAAATGCAATGAAAAAAAGTGTTTTATAATTTTCTGGATAAAAATATAAATAGAGTAATGCGAGAGATGGGCCAAGTACTGCACCTAAAGTATCTAAAGAACGATGTAATCCGAAAATTTTACCTTTTGTTTCAGGAGTAGCTTCATCTGATAAGATTGCGTCTCTAGCCGCTGTTCGAATTCCTTTACCAAACCGATCTAGTGTTCTTGAAAAGAATATCCAGATAGGATATACAAACATTCCCATCATTGGTCGAGATAGACCACTAAGCATGTAACCAACTTGTACGAAAGGTAATCTTTTACCCGAGTTATCAGACCATTTGCCAAAATAACCTTTACTCAAACCAGCAGTTGCTTCAGCTAATCCTTCTAATATTCCTATAAGTACTATTGAGAAACCTATAGACTTTAAATATATTGGCATTACTGGATACAACATTTCACTTGCTGTATCGGTAAATAAACTGACAAGTGATAATACCCAAACAGTTCTTGAAATACCTTTCATTAATATGTTAATTTGTTAATGAGTTAATCCCGAATACTCGGGACAAGTTAGGTGAATCCCGATAATTATCGAGATCTTATTACATAACCATTTCTCGTATACAAATATTATCATTTTAAATCATAATAATATTAAATTTCAACCCATTAACATAACTTGTCCCGAGTATTCGGGATTAATCAACAATGATTTTCTTACTCTCGGAACCACTATCGTTACTCACACGTACAATATATTCACCTTTTGCAATACCAGTAGTTTCTAAGTATGCAATCGTACTACCTTGATAAATATATGTTTTTAGAATTTCTTTACCTGTTAGATCTATTAAAGTAACTGTATAGTTTTGTTGGTTTGTATTTGCAATCTGAACTGCAATTACATCGGCTACTGGGTTTGGATAAACAGTAAGATTTAATTTAGCTATTGAAGCTACTCCGCTTGTTGGATTATAAGTAGTAACAGGCTCTGAGATAGATGTAACTTTCACAACATTCTTCACACCATAAAATGTTGGACCAACAATATAAGGATATGTTGAATTCCAATTTTCATTTACTGTTGCGAAGTAGCAATAAATACCATTTGGATATTCAGGAGTTACACAAAATCTTCCATTGTGTTCATCTAAGTAATCAGGAGTATTAGATGAAGTGGCGTTGTATTCATAATCTTCTCTAAACAATCCTAATGGATATGTTGTACTCACTGCTGGGCCATCGGTTACATCTGTACCATTTGCATAATGTGTACGAGTAGTAATATTTCTTAAGCTGTAACTCGACTTCATACGAGTTATTCCACCTGTTCCATCAACATTTTTATATGCATAGGCTCCATAAATTGGGAAACCATCGTATGCAAATCCTAATAAAGGTGAGTGTTTTGTACTATCAATAACATATAATCCATCCGCTAAATATAAATCGCAAACATTCGATGCAATTGCTAAATCTAAATTGAATGCAGAAGGATTTTGATGATGATGATAATTGCCCATTGCCGGATGTCCTTTTGCACAGTCGAATCCAGTTCGTTCTGCAACAACTGCATCTCTATTCCAAACACCATCACCTTGTCCGCCTAATGGACCACCTGCCATAGAATTTGTAGAATTTCTCCATGAAACACCATCACGATAATCGAATAATGCAACTCCATTTATAAACACTCCAATATTTCCAGGTGTAGTGTTTGTTGCTGTACCTGTATTTTGAACAGGATTTAATGGAAATTTAAATATGCTATTCTGATTAGTTGCTAATGATGGATTACCATCTAAAAATGGACCAGTAATATAAGATGGAATACCAGTAGCACTGATGTATACAAAATTGTTTGAATATTGTACTTGTTGAACATTTGCTGAAACATTATCGTTAATGGGAGTAGAATTCCCGGATACATAATGTCTGCCCATAATTCCTGTAGTATTTCTCAACCACGAAGTAATGGCAGGATTTGTTTGTGCGTTCAATTGAAGCGTAAGCATCAATAAGCATAGGGTGAAATAGCTTATTTTTTTCATAATTAAAGTTTTTAACTAATTAGACGATAATTTTTTGAATACCCCTCGTTTACAATAAAGTATTAAGTACTATGTACAATGTATAAAGTATAATGTATTAAGTACAATGTATTAAGTACAATGAATTTTGTAATTTTATACTTATTACATAATACAAAATACAAATATTTATCTTTGAATAGATGAAGTTAAAATTATTCATATTTCTTTTATTTTCCCCAATAATTGTTTTTGCACAACGCAAACAGAGTTCTGCATTAAATTATATTGAAAAATATAAAATGCTTGCTATTTCAGAAATGCATAAAACTGGTATTCCTGCAAGTATTACTTTGGCACAAGCTTTACACGAATCGGCAAATGGTACTAGTCAAATCGCAATTAACGCAAATAACCATTTTGGAGTAAAATGTAGTCGAGTATGGAATGGCAAAAAATATTATAGAAATGGTAATCGTAGAAATTCATGTTTCAGAAAATACGATTCAGTAGAAGATGCTTATGCAGATCGTTCATCTTTTCTAACAAATAACAAGCAATACGCTTTCTTATTTAAATTCAAAAATACTCAACATAAAAAATGGGCATATGGCTTACAACGTTCTGGATATGCCAGAAGTAGAAGCTATGCCTCTCATCTTTTAACTAGTATAAAAAGATATGATTTGCATCAATATGATTATGCTAGAATAGATACAACAATACGAAACGATAGTACATTTTATACATTAGTAATCGACACACCTAAGTATGAAGAAAAAGAACCTATTGAGAAAGTTTCTACTTCATCAGTTAGAAAACATAAAGTAAAAAATGGACAATCGCTTTATTATCTTTCTAGAAAATATCATGTATCCGTTGAAAAAATAAAAAAAACCAATCATCTAAAATCGAACTTAATTAAACCTGGTAAAGTTTTAATTATCCCTCGTTAATCTATGAGAAAAAACATAATCGTATTTATACTCATTCTTGTTTCTTTACATTCATTTGCAGACGATACTCAGGAATATATTCGTAAATACAGAAAAATAGCTGTTAAAGAGATGCGTAGATACGGCATTCCTGCAAGTATTACATTAGCTCAAGGCATTTTAGAATCTGGAAATGGCAACAGTCGGTTAGCAAAAAAAGGTAAAAATCATTTTGGTATTAAGTGCACAAGTGATTGGAATGGAAGAACCATCAGAGAAGATGACGACAAAAAAGACGAATGCTTTCGTAGGTACAGAAAAGCTAAACATTCATATCGAGATCATTCTGAATTTATTGCAACCAAAAAAAGATATCAGTTCTTATTTGAATATGATAAACGTGATTATAAATCGTGGGCAAATGGTTTAAAAAAAGCTGGATACGCAACGAATCCAAATTACCCAACTCTATTAATCAATCTCATCGAAAAATACGATTTAGAGAAGTATGATAAACGTGGTGCTAGAAGAATGATTAGAAAAGAAGATCGTGCTTACAAAGAATCGAATAATTCCAAGGCCATTGATTCTATTGTTACTGTAAATAATACTATTGAAAATGGCAAGTGCCACACCGTAGTTAGTGGTGATACGTTGTATTCTATTTCAAAAAAAT
>CAZYBY010000256.1:0-3457 GCA_964645385.1 uncultured Sphingobacterium sp. | reverse complement strand
TTGAAAGCAGCTGCCCAATCAGAACTTTTAGGGAATATAAATGCAAAATATTCTGTATCGAATTGTGTAGCCCTATGGATTTTTAAAGGTTTTGATTCTTGTTGTATAGTCGCCCAATAAGAAATCAAATCTAAATAACCGAAGTATTTATTAGAACTTGAAATCTTATCTAAAACTATTGCAGGAGATTCTACTAACTCAACTTTCATTTCTGGCCAGTAATTATCTTTAATGTTCTTAATTAATTTTTCGTGTACAGAACCTTTAACAATAACGGCTGTCATACCATTAAATTCTTTAGATATGTTTCTAACATCTGTTAAAGTAGAACGTAATATAGAACTTACTAAAACTGGCTTGTTTTTAAGATAAGGTGAAGAATATTTAATTTCTCTTGCTCTTTCGGTAGTAACAGCTACTGAACCAGCTCCAACACTAACAGCTTTTGTGATTTTAACTTTCTCGTAGAATTTTGCAAAATCATCTGATCGCTCAAAGTTTAATTCTACATCTACACCCTTTTTAATCTTCAACCAAACAGCAAATTGTTTAATGATGTCAATTTCAATACCTGTTAATTCACCTTCAGCATTGGTATATGCAAAAGGGAAATTGTTTAAATATTGAATATTCATTGTTCCGCTTTTTTGAGCCCATGCATTTGCATAGGTAGAAGAAGCGGCCGCATCTTTTTGTGCAAAAGTAGGTAATGAGAATGCTGTAAGAACGAGTAGAATTAAGAATTTGTAGCTTAGTTTCATAAATTAGGGTTTAATTGAAATATAGTTTATTGTACATCATTGCTTCACCAGTTGTTGTTGTATCTCCAGTTTCTGGATCAATTATCTTTGTTTCTATAATTGCTCTATTTTTCTCAGGAATAATTTCTTTAACTGTAAGTACAGCTTCATATTCTTTATCGGCAAACATTGGCTTAAGAAACTTCATCTCTTGTTTCATATATACATTTCCTTCAGCACAAAACATAGTACCAAAAATTTTGGTAAAAACAGAGCCACCTAGGTATCCATGCATAATTCTTCTACCAAACATAGATTTAGCTGCATATGCTTCGTCGATGTGTAATGGATTGGTATCTCCAGTAACTTGCGCAAATAAATCTACTTGCTCTTGTGTGTAGGAAAATTTATGGCGAAACTCTGTGCCAACTTTTGGTTTTTCGTGTAACATATGAGTGTAAGGTTTGAGTTTATACAATTGTGAATATAAAAATTTAATTCTAAAAACCTAGAAAAAATGGCTTTAAATGGCAGATTATCTGCTTTTAAACTAATGTTTAAACACGACTAAATAATTATTATAATTAGTATTTGGAATTAAAATAAATAGTCATACCTTTGCGGCGAATTTCAGGGGATAGATATTGAACAAATAATTCCTTTATTTTCAGTTAAATAAAACGCCAAAAATGGAAAGTAACTCAACAAAAAACTTCTTCGAAAGTATGATGGATTCACAAAAACAATTTGTGGATACAATGACTAAAACCACTGAAAACATGAAAAAAGGTTTCGGTGAAAACGTTAACAACGACTACTTCAAGAAGTGGTTCGATAATCAAATGTCGTTTTTCAACCAAGGAAATTCTGCTAACCAAAATGAGAAATCAGCAAGCAATAATCCTTTTGATTACTTCACCAATTTATTTCAGAACAACTTAAATAAGAGTCAGGATATGGCTTCATTTGTTAATTCAGCTATGAATAACTGGATGTCTTGGAGTCAAAATATGAATAAAATTAACTCGAATACAAATGATATGAATAACATGTATCAGAATTGGAATTCGATGTTAACTAAATCATTTCAAGAAATGTTAAACAACTTCGGTGTAAATGGAACTCAAAAAGAAACATTTATGGGTTTGTTCAACACTCAAGATATGTATATGAAATTACATGAATTTTGGTCGCCAATGATGAAGCAAATGCAAGATAAAAGCTTCAACATGGATTCATTCAAAAACATGTTTAATGCTGAGCAATACAAAGGAATGATGGATCAAATGTTACAATTAAATCCAGAGATTTCAGGTCAAATGAAAGACTTCTATTTAAATGCTATTAAAAGCAATTTGAATATGAGCAAAGAGGCTTATGAAAAAATGAAAAGTCAACTTGCAGAAATGCCACAATTTGGAACAGAATCTTTTGATCAGGCATTATCTCAATTTCAAAACATGAGTAACCAAATGAAAGACACAATGTCGCCATTAGTTACTTTGATGAGCCCAGGAAAAGACAGAGAGCAAATGATCGCTGTAAATGAGTTGGGTAATACAATGGTAGCATACCAAATTCGTGAAGCACAATTCCGTTATATGTTATATACAACTGGATTGAAAGCTATGGAAACATTAGCTCAAGGCGTTGCTACTAAAATTCAAAATGGTGAAGAGTATAAGGATTTCAACACTTTTTATAACGAGTGGATCAATGTAAACGATACAGTATTTGGTGAATTATTTCAATCTCCAGAATACTCTAAATTCCAAGCTGAGTTCACCAATGTTACCATGACAGTTAAAAAAGGAGTAGAGAAACAAATGGAAAAAATGATGGAGAACATCCCAGTTGTTACTCGTTCGGAGATGGATGATTTATACAAAACTGTTTACGAAATGAACAAACACATTAAAGCTTTAGAGCGCAAAATTGCAAGCTTAGAAGCCCCTGCAACAGAAGTAAAGGCAGCTAAAACTGCTAAAAAATAATCAATCATAAGTTTGAGATTTAGTTGGGTTAAAGCGGGTGAATTTATTTTTACCCGCTTTTTTTAATCTCGATTTTTTTTACTGATATTACTTAAAATTACAAACGCCTAAATAAAATGAATAATCAAACTGCAGAATTAATGGAGCAATTCGGAGAGATGAGCTCTAAATTAGCAAAGGGATACCAAGCATTAAAAAATGTTAAAACTGTTGATGTGGCTACTACTCCCAAAGAGTTAGTGTGGCAATCTGATAAAATCAAAATGTATCATTACGTAAGAGAAACTCCAGCAAAAGCTAAAGTTCCTGTATTGATCAGTTTTGCAATTATCAATCGTCACGATGTATTAGACTTACAACCAGATCGTTCTTTAATTAAGAAATTATTAGACGAAGGTCTAGATATTTATATCATGGATTGGGGTTACCCTACAAAAGCTGATAAATTCTTGACCATGGATGATTATATCAATGGTTATATGAATGATGCCGTTGATTTCGTAAGAAAATCGACTGGCAATGATAAAATTCACAAATTAGGTATTTGTCAAGGTGGTACTTTCAGTACTATCTATTCAGCAATTTATCCTGAAAAAATTAAATCACTTACCGTTTTCGTTGCACCATTTGAATTCTCGGGTAACGCAAGCGTATTGTTCCGTTGGGCTAAAGATATTAATGTAGATACAATCGTTGATAGCGTAGGAATTATGTCGGCAGATA
>CAZYBY010000255.1:0-6852 GCA_964645385.1 uncultured Sphingobacterium sp. | reverse complement strand
CAGAACTACAGCTTGTGTTTCTTCACAGGTTGGTTGTAGTTTAACTTGTAAGTTTTGTGCAACTGGTTATATGGATCGTAAAAGAAATCTGAATGCAGACGAGATTTACGATCAAGTTGTATTGCTAGATAAACAAGCTAGAGAAAATTACAATATTCCATTAACGAATATTGTTTATATGGGAATGGGTGAGCCTTTATTGAATTATGCGAATGTATTAAAATCGATTGATCGCATAACTGCAGAAGATGGTTTGAACATGTCGTACAAGCGAATTACTGTATCTACTGCTGGTATTGCGAAGATGATTAAGAAGCTCGGCGACGATGAAGTGAAATTCAATTTAGCACTTTCTCTACATGCTGCAAACGATGTGAAACGTAATGAAATAATGCCTATCAACGAAACCAATTCTTTGGAAGCATTAGGTGAAGCATTGAAATATTACTATGATAAAACACAAAACCCTGTTACATTCGAATACATTATTTTTAATGGCGTAAATGATAATATAGAAGACGCTAGAGAATTAGTAAAGTTCTGTCATACTGTTCCGTGCAAAGTAAATATCATCGAATATAATCCAATTGCAATGGCCGATTTTTTAAATGCTGAAGACGATAAAGTACAAGCATTTGCGAATCATTTACAAAAACACCACGTGATTGTAAACATCCGTAGGAGCAGAGGTAAAGATATCGATGCTGCTTGCGGGCAGTTAGCCATTAAAGAAAAATAGTTGCATATATGCAGTTGTGATTGTTAAACACTACATGTAATTTTCTTACATGTGGAAATTCATTATATCATACCTACACGAATTTATTCATTTATTATATCCAAGTATTTGTTATGCTTGCGGGAATCATCTATACGATGGAGAGGAGCATATATGCATTGCTTGCAGAATGACTCTGCCTTATACTTTCGATGAAACGATAAAATATAATCAAACCTATAAAGTATTTAAAGGTAGGATAAGGTTACAATCGGCATCATCATTATTTTATTTCAAAAAGAAAAGTAATGTTCAGCATTTACTGCATTATTTAAAGTACAATGGAGTTGAAGAATTAGGTAATGAACTCGGAAAAATTCATGGGAATATGCTTTCTGAAAGTGAATTATTTTCAAACATCAATTTAATTATTCCTGTTCCTCTTCATCCTAATAAAGAAAAAAAACGAGGGTATAATCAGGCGCAGTTATTAGCAAATGGATATGCAGAAGCTATGAAAGTTGAATTAAATAATAAATCACTTACTAGATTAACGGATACATCAACACAAACTAAAAAATCCAGGTATCAGCGATATGAAAACATGACAGGCGTATTTGCGTGTGTAGATGTTGATGCAATACGAGAAAAAAATATATTGTTAATTGATGATGTAATTACTACAGGGTCTACTTTAGAAGCATGTGCGCAAATACTATTAGATGCAGGTTGCGCGAGTATATCTATTGCGAGTATCGCTATTGCATAAAAAAAGCCACGATTTCTCGTGGCTTTTTTAGTAATTATTAGTTTGTATTGAGTAATATTAAAATTATCAAATTAAATAATTTCTCATTACCCTCTACTCACTACTCATTACTTAATAATATTGACTCTCTTAACAATCTGAGTATTCTTGCCTGAGATGTTTACATTGTAAACACCAGCGCTAAGTGTGCTCAAATCTAAGCTTACATTATTATTAGTAATTACACCTAATTTTTGAGTATATACAATTTGTCCATTTACATTGTAAATGTTAATTGTGATATCATCAGCATTGTTCAATCTTACATCTAGATTAAACATACCGTTATTTGGATTAGGGTAAGCGCGTACATATCTCTCATTAGCTTGGATAGCTACACCAGAAACAACTACTTGATTTGTTTCGCTAGTAGTATCAGTACCACAAGCGTTTGTAGCAATCATTGTAACTGTGTAAGTTCCAGATTGAGTATATGTATGAGTTGGGTTTTCGTTAGTACTAGTACCACCATCTCCGAAGTCCCAAGCATAAGTAGCAGTAACATCAGAAGTAGTTGTATTGTTAAATGTATAAGCACCATTTGAACCAGCAACAGAAACGAAGCTAGCATTTGGTTTTGCTTGGTTAACAATAGTAGTAGTAATAGTATCATTTGTACGATCAAAGTCTAGACTATCGTTTGTCCATACTTTAATTTTGTATGTACCATCAGCAGATAAATCTGCTCTTTGAGAAAACGGATACGAAACTGTAGCACCTGCGTTGATGTTAGCAATTAATCCATTCACAACTGGTCCGTTATTTACTTGGTAAGCAACCTTAACATTTGCAATACCTACAGTACGAGTGTTTTGAACACTTACACGAATAGGTGCAATTGGAGATTGAGTACAAGCATCATTTAAACCAATTAAAGCAAGTGGTCTAACATCAACTGTAGCGATAACTACATTTTTAGTTATAGTGTCATTTCCACAAGAGTTTGAAGAAATCAATCTTACAGCATAAGTACCATCTGCCGCATATGTATGCGTTGGATTAGCATTTGTATCTGCTGCAGTAGCATCTCCAAAATCCCATGAGTAAGCTGTTGAATTTAAACTGTTATTAGTAAAGCTAGCAGTTCTGTTGTTAGAAGTAGCTGTGAATTGTGCATCAGCTACAGGAGAAACAGAGATGATCACGTCGTTAGATTTAGCTGGACCACCGCTTTGGCAAGTTTCGCTAGAAGTTAAGAATGATCTTACTGTATCGCCATTAAATAAACTTGTAGTTGTAAATGTAGCACCTGTTTGACCAGCTACAGTTGTACCATTAATTCTCCATTCGTAAGTAGGACTAGTCCCTCCATTTGTAGGAGTAGCTGTAAATGTTACTGATTGGTTTTTACAGATAGTTCCTGTTGCAGAAGAAGCAACACTAACACTCACTGGTAATATTGGATTTACTTTTAATTTGAATCCATTAGAAACAGTTGCACCTCCTAATATACATGCAGAGTTAGATGTTAATGTACAAGTAACGGTATCGTTATTTGCAAAATTAGATCTAGTTAATGTAGCACCAGTTTCTCCAACTAAAGTATTTCCATTTAATTTCCATGCATACGTAGGAGCAGCACCACCATTTGAAGGTGTAGCTGTTAAAGTAACGCTAGATCCATCGCATGAACCTGCAGGACTAGAACTTGAAACACTAACAGATACTTGTGCAGCACCTGCACTCACACTCATAGTAATTGTGTTAGAAGTATCAGGGCTTCCTGATTTACATTTTTCGTTTGATACTAAAATTGCACTGATAACATCGCCATTCGCAAGAGTAGTACTTGTGAAAGTTGATGATGTTTCTCCTGAAATTAAAGCTCCATTTTTTAACCATTGGTAAGCTGGCGCAGTTCCTCCGTTAGTTGGAGTCGCAGTGAATGTTACTGATTGACCAGCACAGATAGTACCTGTTGGACTTGCAGCAATGCTAACACTTACTGGTAAAATTGGATTTACAGTTACTAATCTAGAATCAGTTACTGGATATCCTTGAGAGTTACGCACTGTAACACTATATGTACCAGTAGCGTTCACAGAAATAGTTTGTGTAGTTGCACCTGTAGACCATAAGTATGTCATACCTGCATTACCTGCATCTAATATAATAGAAGTACCATCACAAATAGAAGTATCGTTACCGATATTTACTGTTTGAGGTGTTGCTGGGATTGCAATGTTTGCATCAATCATAAATCTACCAAGTGTAGCATTTTCAGTCATTGTTCCTCCTGCAGAACCTGTAGTGTAGAAAGCTCCAGCACGAGCAGGACTTTCAGCTTGAGTTCCTATTGGGAAGAATCCAGCAGCATTTGCTACTTGTGATAAACCAACATAGAAATCTTCATTGTAAACTACTTGTGGGTTTACAATTGCGAAAGATTTTAATTTACCTAAGTCGGTTGCACTTGCAGTAAATGTATCTGATTTTGCAATGATTTGTCCTTGTGAATTTAATACCACACCGAACATTTTCTTAGTATTAATTGCAGCAGTATTTGGAATAAATACTTTAACTGAGTCAACTAACCAACCACCTGTAGCTTTATATTTATTTGCAATAATACCTGCACCAGTATTATATCCTATAGCACCAGTGTTTATGCCTGGTTCAGAATAACTATATAAACTTGAGTTTACAGTTTGTGTTACAGATTTTGAGTTATTAGTATTAACATCATCAGAGGCTACAGAAACCGTAATTGTATTCGCGCCAGCAGTTGTTGGTGAGAATGCATCGAATGTTACTACAACAGATTCGTTAAATGCTAAAGTAACTGTTTTAGTATTTGTAAACGTATTTGCACCTGTAACATCTAACGTAACTGTGTATGCAGTTTTCGTGTTAAAACCATTATTTCTAATTAATGCTCTTACTTGTTGAGGGTTTGCAGCCGCACCTGGCGATTTTGTTAATGCATAAACAGCTTCTACACTAATATCATCAGCTGGAGATGTTTTTCCGAAACGAGCTGCTGGGCGGAATGCCGAAGTACCTGTTAATGTTGCTCCTTGTGTTGCTCCAAAAATATTTCTCAATCCGTTACCACCACCTACAGTTGTAGAATTACAATCGTATGTTGCTGCAGTTGTAACTGCTGTGGTTTGTGCCCAATCATATCCCATGTACATACTACCACCTGCATATCCGAATTTATTTTGTAAACGAATATCATATGAACCTACTTCAGGATTAATTGTTAATGGGCCATCATATACTAAGGTCATGTCTGTAATAGCAGTAGCCCAAGTAGTAGATTTTAAGAATGACGCATCTGATGTATTAGATAAGTAGATTTTAATATTACCTGACACGGTTGCTTGTGCAGCACCTAATGCTAAAATATTAAATCCTACGATGCTAATACTATCTCCAGCTTTTAAACTAGGATAATCTGTTGCAGGATAAATACTCAATGTTCTATTGAACAATGCTTGAGTTGCCGGACCTCTACCGTTACCAGATGAAGAACCTGCACCAACGTTAGTATAAATCACAGCTGCTGCAGCAATTTTTCTAGCTGGAGTTGGACTTGCAAGAGTTGGGTATTTCATTACACCCGAAACTAATACAGAGTCGAAAGTAGCATCTGCTAAGTTACCCAGCGTCGCTGTGTTTTTTACATCGTATGTTAACCAATAGAAGTTGTTACCTTCTACCATTGCATTTGTAATTCCTGTGAATGTCATTGCACCACTCGGACTCGCAATAGTACTACCAATTTGAGTAGCAGTTGCAGGGTTGAATGTAGCTGTACCTCCTGTTGACCATAATTTTGCATTTTGAATATCAGCAACATTTGTAGTACCTGCAGTACTCATATAAAATGTTGATGGAACTAACGCATTTAATACACCAGTAGAAACTAGTGTCATTTGAGTAATAACTTGGTTAGGCAATGGTTTGAAAATTTCTACATCATTGCTTTTTTGGAAAGATGTAGATGAAACAAATGACATTGGACTTGGTAAAGCAATACTGATATCATCAATACCTATATTCGTTGCACCATAATCGCTCGTAGCTTCAAATCTTAAATCTACAGAAGTTTTACCTGGTCCAGAAAATGCTTGTAATGAAATTGTAATTTCAGTGAATGCAGCAAATACACCATAACTTGCATTACCTACTTGAACATAAGGGTCGGTACCGTTTCTAGCATATACTTTTACAACGTCTGTACCACTTGTGTTGATCATCCAGAATTTCACAACTGCATATGGACTGATACTTGATAAATCAATATCATTTACAATTAAGTCCGCTTTTGCACCTGATGCAATGTCCCAAGAATTGAAACATGCCGCAAAACCAGTTCCTCCTCTTCCGGGATTAATTCCGGCGTTACTTGTTGATCCATTTGTTACAACGATAGTATCTCCACGATACCATTTAACTTCGCCTTCATCTGTAACTCCTGAACTAACAGGGTTAGAAATTGCTGGTGGCCCCACTGGTGGGAATGCCGTACCATTGAAGTTTTCCGTGAAGATCTGCGCATTTGCAGCCCCCACTTGAAGAGTAATAATGATTACTCCAAGCACATATCGAAACAATCGTTTCGCTTGCTCTCTTTTTGGTAAGTTTCTAATCATAATTATTTAATATATTTAATAGGTCAGTATTAAATATACCAAAATATTATTCCAAAAATCCAAGTTTTTGAAAGGAAATTTGTGTATTAGAAATGTTACTAATATTAGTTAATTCTAATATTAGTAACATTTGTGAAGTATATGCGATGAGAATGTAAAATGCTTAGATAATTATTTTAAACTGTTATAGTATTTTAGATAAATTTACTTACCTCTGAATCGATATTCTTTTTACAATTTCTGAATTCTCTATCGATAATCTAATTAAATAAATTCCTGGCGCGATATCCATATAATTCAATTGAAGCTTATCTATCTTATTATCATTATGATATTCTTTTATTACTCTTCCTTGAATATCCATTAAACTTACTTTATCTATCAAATTATTATTTGCCGAAATAGCAAAAATGCCTTCACTAGGGTTTGGCTGTATTTGTATCTTTTTGGTTAATTCTTGATTAATACCAACACCAGTTATATTTATTATTGTTGACGTTGTATTTACACATGAGTTTAATCCAGTAATACTGTATGTAATGTTGTAAGTTCCATTTGCTAAATACTGATGTGTAGCTACTCTAGTATTTGCAGTATTACCATCTCCGAAATCCCAGAAATAATTACTTTGCCCTGTTGTAGTACCTGTAAATGTTACCTTTCCCCCAACTTGTGTTTTGGTAAATGCTGCGGATACTTTTGAAAGCTTGGTGATTTTAATCGTT
>CAZYBY010000254.1:0-28701 GCA_964645385.1 uncultured Sphingobacterium sp. | reverse complement strand
GCCAAGTGTAAAAGAATTATCAGAAGTAAAACACCATCTTATCAATTCTCATTCTTTTAAAGAACTTGTAGATGCTGGTACATACGAGCGTTTGGCTTTAGAGAAACTTCAAGAATTGTTTCAAACTTATCAACAAGTAATAGCTGTTGGAGGTTCTGGTTTGTATGTTCAGGCATTATGCGAAGGTTTGGATCCTGTAGAATTAAGAGATGATGAGTTGAGAAATGAGTTGTCGAAATTATCTATTGAAGAACTTCAAACTCAAGTTAAATTGTTAGATCCTGAATATTATGAAGAAGTTGATGTTCATAATCCTCAGCGATTAATGAGGGCAATTGAAATAGTTAAGCTAACCGGGAAAAAATATTCAGAACAAAGAACTGGTCAGAAAAAGAAAAGAGATTTTAATATTATAAAAATAGGCTTGACGGACGATCGTGAAAAATTATACCAAAGAATAAACGATAGAGTTGACCAAATGATTGCTGATGGCTTAGAAGTAGAAGCTAAAAGCTTATATAAATTTAAAAATGAATACACCCTTCAAACGGTTGGTTATTCTGAGTTTTTCGATTATTTTGATGGAAAGCAATCTAGAGAAACTGCAATAGAACTAATCAAAAGAAATTCTCGAAGATATGCCAAACGTCAACTTACTTGGTTCCGAAGAGATACCAGTATTGAATGGTTTAATTACACAGAATTTGAAAAAATAATAGCATACATCAATAGCAAACAAGAATGATTCGTAGAATCTTACGCCCTTATCAAAAAATTGAAAAATCAGTAATCAACATGATTGTTGCTGAGTTTTTTATTCAGATGGTAAATGCTTCAATGATGATGGTGCTAAATATTTACTTATCCAAAAAAGGATATTCTGATCCAGAAATTGCTGATTTTATTTCGTGGAGATTTTTAAGTGTTATGCTTTTGGCATTTCCCTTGGGTTTATTTATAAAAGGACGAAAAATCATTCCATTCTTTTACGTTGCATCCATAGGAGTATCAGTTTTTAGTTTAGGGATTTTATTCTCTGTAGAATTTTCACAACCCTTACTTGTTCATATTTCATTAGCCTTTTGGGGTATCTGCTATGCCTTTATGCAAGTGCTTGCATTACCTTTTATTTTAAGAAATACGAAAGAAGACAATCAAAGTGCAGCAATTTCTTTGAGTTATTCTACATATAGCTTTGCGATGATTGCATCGGGTACATTAATATTTCTATTGAATTATTTTAATTCAGATTTATTTCACGAATACGAGTCATTATTGCTCATCTCTGTTTTATCCATATTAAGTTTATTCTTCGTATGGAATATTGGCAAAAATGAAGTAATTCCCAAAGTTGATGGTAGTAGAAAAGACTTAACCGGTTTTGATTGGAAAGTAATTGCCATGGCCATGACACCCTCTTTGATATTAGCTATTGGGGCAGGATTAACTATTCCTTTCATCAATCTATTTTTCTATAAAGTGTTTGATATGAGTGCGGAAAAGTTCTCTATTGTAAATGCATTTTCTTCGGTTACCGTTGCTTTTGCTGCCTTACTTGTTCCACATATAAAAAATAGGTATGGTTATAGGGTAGCCATTACTCGTACTCAGAGTATTGCAGTTGCTTCTTTAGCTTTGCTAGCTTGTACAGAATTTTATAGTGATGCTGGATGGGCTTATTTTGCGGCAGTATTCTTTTTCTTATTGCGTCAGCCCCTTATGAATATGGCTGCTCCTGCAGCCTCTGAACTAGTGATGAATTATGTTGGTCCGAAAAATCAAGAAATAATTTCAGCCCTTACTGCTTCCATTTGGTCGGGGAGTTGGTTTTTAAGTGCTATTATCTTTAGAATTCTTAGAAACTCAGGAATGATGTATGCGAACGTGTTTTTAATTACTGCAGCCTTATATGCTTTCGGTGTATTTTGGTATTACCTATTAATTATGAAATACGAAAAAAAGAAAATGAGTATTTAACTTCTTATTACTTCTACTCTTCCGTTTGCTTCCAATCTGATTAATCCAGAATTATCAAACGCATCTTGATGCTCTGTAGAGATTGCAAATTCCGAAGGTATAGATGCACGATCTTCATCCGAAATCGGACTCAATACTAATGGTAATCTGTATTTGCGAATTAATTGTTGTAAGCTTCCTCCTCTTACTACTCTAAGTTGTACATTTTCGTTTGGCAGCATAGCTTTCTCTGAAATATTCTTTGCTCCAGAACATACCAAAACAATAGGTTTTTCAGAATAATCAATAATATCGTAAGCTAACGGATTTAATTCTTTTACATAACTTTCGATTCGATTAGAAGTATCTAATACTAATTCGAAACTATTGTTATATTCTTTAAATTTCTCAAGTGCGTCCTTTGAATTAGCATCTATAAGTACATAACTTTTTTCGTTCGTATCGAATACTACAAATGCGTTAGATTTTAAAATTTCGAATGCTTGCATGTTAAGATAATAATTCTTGATAGACGTTCATTAAATCTGAAGCGATTTTCTGATGTTTAAATTTTGTAGCGTAAGAAATTCCTGCTGCGATTCTTTCGCTATTGTTTCCAGCTAAAGTTTTGTTGATGGCATTCGTCATGCCCGCTACATCATCCGGATCAACATACATAGAACTCGGTCCTCCCGCTTCTTCTAAACACGAACCTGTTGTTGCAATTACTGGAACCCCACATTGTAAAGCTTCAATTATTGGAATACCAAAGCCTTCAAACCTCGATGGATAAATGAATGCAGAGGATAGGTGGTATATTATTGGTAATTCTTCAAAAGATATTGTATGATGAAAAAGTACTCTATGCTCTAAATCGTGTTGAATTAAATACTGCTTTATTTCTTCAACATAAGGAGTCTTTTTACCTATAATTACTAAAGGAATATTTTCATCTAAGTTTTTTAAAGCTTTGATAATTAACAAAGCATTTTTCCTTTTTTCAATCGTACCAACGTTTAATAAAAATCGTTCTGGAAGTTGATATTTAACGCGAACTTTCATCAACATCATGTGATCAATTTCTTGATGAAAAATAGATGAACAGGATTGGTAAACTACTCGTATTTTGTTTTCATCAATATTAAAATATTGAATGATGTCTTTTTTAGTTTGTTCAGAAATTGCAATTACTAAATTAGCTACTTCGCAAGCCTCTTTAAATTTACGTTCGTAGATAGCCCGATCTGTTGCTTTGTAATATTCTGGGAAGCGTTTGAAAATTAAATCGTGAATAGTGACTACACTCGGAATACCAGTTTTTTCAATACCTGCAGGTAATTCATGACTCAAACCATGGTAGATATCAATCTTATCTTTTTTTAAATCCTTGGTAATTCCTATTCTTCTCCAAAGAGAAGGAAATAGCTCATAGAAAAAACTTTTAGGAATACGAATATGAACATCAGCGTGTTTTGGAAGATTCAAAAATTCAATTTGATTTTCGTCCGGAACACGCGGATTGTATAAATAATAGGAATGCTGAGGATAATCGTCGGCTAAAATTTTAAGGGTTGAACGGCTATAATTGCCTAACCCTGTAAAATTTGTAAACGCACGTTTTGCATCAAATCCTATTTTCATTTGGTAGTCTTAAGATATTAGATATTAGATATTAGTATTTAGTAGTTAGTAGTTAGTAGTTAGTCTTTAGTTTTTACCCACTACCCACTACCCACTACTCATTACCCATTACCATTAAACGGCCACATTATATTCCCTCAAGGTATCATTCAGAGATGTTTTCAAATCTGTAGATTCTTTACGCTTACCAATAATTAAAGCGCAAGGAACTTGATATTCTCCTGCTGGATATTTTTTCGTGTAAGAACCTGGGATAACCACTGATCTTGAAGGTACTATTCCTTTATGTTCCACTGGTTCGTTACCTGTAACATCAATAATTTTTGTAGATCCTGTTAGTACTACATTTGCACCAAGCACTGCTTCTTTTTCAACACGAACTCCTTCAACTACAATACAACGAGAACCGATGAAACAACCATCTTCTATAATAACTGGAGCAGCTTGTACTGGTTCTAACACTCCACCGATACCTACACCACCACTTAAATGTACATTTTTACCTATTTGTGCACATGAACCAACTGTTGCCCATGTATCCACCATTGTTCCTTCATCTACATAAGCACCAATGTTTACGTATGATGGCATCATAATTACACCTTTTGCTAAGAAAGAACCATAACGAGCAACTCCGTGTGGTACCACTCGAACTCCAGCTGCTTTGTAATCTTTTTTCAATTTCATTTTATCATGAAAAACAAAAGGTCCAACTTTTATTTCTTCCATGCTTGAAATCGGGAAATAAAGAATAACTGCTTTTTTTATCCAATCATTTACATGCCATCTATTAAGTACCATTTCTGCCACTCTTAACTCTCCTTTATCAAGCTTCACTATCACAAATTCAATTGCTTGAATAACATCTGGATAGCTTAGCATATTTCGATCTTCCCAAGCTTTTTCTATTAATTCTTTATATTTACTAATCATATTTGGTGTTTTTGAATTACTATTTTACAAAAGTATATTAATTATTCAACATCAAATGTATTAATTTGTGATATGTCTGAAGAGATAAAAGAGAAATTAAGAATAGATAAATACCTCTGGGCTATTAGAATATTTAAAACTAGAAGCCTAGCTACCGATGCATGTAAAGCCGGAAGAGTAAAGCTAGATCAACAAAGTTTGAAGCCTTCATTTATTGTTAAAGTAGGAGACACTTATCATATCCAAAAAGATCAACAAAAAAAAATTGTTAAAGTAGTTGAACTCCTAGAAAAAAGACTAGATGCAAGTTCAGTTCAAAAATATTTCGAAGATCTAAGTCCAATAGATGATACCCCTCGTCATTATTCAGTGTTCACAAGCCCAGTTTTAAAGCGAGATAGAGGTACAGGCCGACCTACTAAAAAGGAAAGAAGAGAGATTGATGATATTCAATCTAGCTGGGAAGATTAAATTATTACTCTGATAATCAGAGTTTTAACTAATTTGTTTGATTTCAGACAAATAATTTATATTTTTAAAAGCAGCTACTACTGAAACACCTAATCATTAACTAATATTCATACTTAGATTACAATGAGTGAAGGAAAGAAGATACTATCTATAACCTTTTTATATTTTTTGTTGATTTTTACGTCGATACAATTCGTATCTGCGCAATCATTTTTATATCAACCGAAAACAGGTCAAAATCCAGAACCTTTAAATCAAGCCAATAATTTCGAGATTGTTATTCGTCAGGAATTAACGAAATTTTTCGCTCCAAGTACATTTCTTGTCGATATAAACATGTTACAAGGAAATGTGGAAGTGATAAAGCCTGTCAACTCAAACAAGAAAAAGAAAACATTACAACGTTTGCCAGGTATGCCTGTTTTACCTAAGGGATATCAGGATAACGATAACTCAGATACCTCTAAAAATTACACTTATAGCATTGAAGAAGTTGAATATTTATATGTTAATGTAATTGTTGATACTACTTATTCGAATTCAGATATCGATTTTATCAATTCCTTAATTCGTTCGATTATTCCAATTGATGAAACAAAAGGGGATGTTATTAAGATTAAAAGATCTGTATTTCCAAAAGGGCAAGAATCTTTAGCGGATAAGAATAATGTTCAAGCGGCAGTACCAGCGCCAACGTATTTGCCAGCTCCAAGAGAACCAGAACGAGAACCTGCTCCAGCTCCTGTAGTGAAGGAAGAGAAAGCTGCTGATAATACTTTACTGTATGTATTCGTGATATTATTAATTTTATGTTTCATCATTATTGTTTTTGTTACTTACCTGCTTTACCGTAAGAGTAAGGACGCGGATAAAAAACCAAAATCGGAAGATGATCAGAAATTAATTCCTAATCCGAATACCAACGGACAAGAGCTAAATGTTATTTACCCATCGGGTAATGGGGGTGATGGTTCGAATTATCAAACGGAAGATATCATTAATTACGAATTCAACAGACAACATGTAATTACAAGTGTTATAAGTAATCCGAAAGAGGTAGCATCGATGTTCGAAACATGGATTCTAACAAATCCGGAAGAAGGTAAAGTTAGAGCTTCGAATGCTTTAAGTGCAGTAAATCCAAAATTGTTGAATTTCCTTCGTCCATTTATGTCTGAGCAAGTTTATTCAGATTTAAATCAAGCGGTTTCTAATCATCAATTAAAATCACATAACGATAAATACCAAGAAGCAAGAGATTTCAGTAAAGAGCTATTATCCTTAAATGCAGAACCAGATCGCAACGAAGATTTATTTGAATTCTTAAATCAAATTACTGATTCTCAAATTATACACATGCTGAAAGAAGAAGATGATAATTTATCTGCAATTCTTTTAGCTCAATTAGATAGTAAGCGAAGTAGAAATGTTTTAGGAATGATTGAAATCAACAGACGTTCATCAATATTAATGAAGATGAGTAAAATTGATTTCATATCATCTTCTATCTATAGAGAAGTAGCTACTTACTTCTCTAAGAAAGCAATCGATGTAAAAGGAATGAAGAATGTTGCATTCGATGGATTACAATCTATCCTAGATATTTTAGATCAAATGCAAGATGAAGATCAAGACCAATTAATTAGCACAATTGCATCTCAAGATTTAGATTTAGCGAATAACATTAAACAACAATTTGTTGGATTTAAGAATGTAGTTTATTTAACCGATTTGCAATTAGAAACAGCATTGAGGGATATAGATACGAATACTATTGTTTCAGCATTAACTGGAACAAGCTCTAGTGTTCAGAATAAAATTATTTCACAACGACCTCCACGCGAGCAATCGTTAATCAAGTCGGAATTAGAAAGCGGAAATACAGTAAGTCCAGAAGAACGCGACTTAGCAAGAAAAGCTATTATTGATTCAATTCGTAAAACATTAAAACTTGTAGCTTAATGAAAAGATTATTACTAATTATATTTCTATCAATACTATTTTTCAATTCATCGCAAGCTCAAGTGGATAGGAATAATCCAATTATTCGTAAGCAATTGGAATTAGTTGATTTGATGGATGAAATTTCTGATCATGTAAAGTTGAACGATTTACTTTATAAACGCGTTGCATTAGCTTCGTTCGATTACCCTGATTATATTATTAATGAAAGTGAAGCCGTTCAAATTAGAAGTAGATTAGAAGGTGCGTTTGCAATTTCTGGATTCACTGTAATTTCAGCTCCTGAATTCAAGCAAAAGCCATTAACTATTGTCAATGGAACGGATTCAAATCTTACTATTACTCGTCAGAATACTTTAGAGCGATTGATTTTGAATGAAGATATGATGAACTCTGTGATTGATAAGTATGCCTTACAATCTTTACTATACGTGCAATTGACTTATGATCACATCACTGGATTTCAAGTAAATTTGCAATTAGTAAAATCTAGATCGAAGGAATTAATTTACAGCACAGTTATCAATTCTAATCCTGATATGTATAACCCACGCAAAGCTGAATTTCAGTTAGCAGGTGGTATTTCATTTTATAAAACTCAATTTTATTTATTGAATGGAGTTGATCAGGGAAGCGAAAACTTAGCTACAATTTCTGATGTACAATTAACATGGCGTCAGCCTTTCAACAGAAACCATACAGGATATTACGGTTTCAAAACTGGTATGGCTTATTTACAATTGATGCCAGCAGATGTTGATACAAACTTTGTGAAGTTCAATAAATTAATGCCACACGCAGGTTTATACTATTCGATATGTTTCTTGAAGAAAAACGATCAACCACGTAAATATTGGATGGAAGCATTTCAAGCAGCGAGTGTACTTATCTCAAGTGAAATAGTACCATATATGCGTCAAGGCTTAATTGTTAACATGACACAAAATTTAAGTTTAGAGTTAGACTTTAGATATTACCTAGTGAATTCAATTTTTAATAAGGTTACTGAAAACACTACTAATACATTACAATTACAAAATTTCGGATATGGATTCAACTTTATATACAGGCCTTAAATACACCTTGTTTGTTTCTTTACTTGGAATGATGTCGTGCGAAACACGATATACTGTTCAAGATTTAGCGGAGCAACAACGTATTGCTGAGAATACACGCAGGGCTTATGCAATAAAAGATCCTGTGAATGTGAAATATAAAAACAATGCTGCATCAATTGAGTATGCTGTTGGTAAGGGAAACGAAGAATTTGTTTTATCGATGACTACCGACCCAAAATCTAAAAATGATGTGATAGATGGCGCGTTAAATGTAAGTAAGGAAGCAAAAGAGGCGGTGAACTTAGCATTAAAATATTATAGAAGAGCTCAGGAATTTTTATATGTTGATGATTACGATAATGCATTAGATTATGTAGACGAATCATTAAAAATTGTAGAAACTGCAGAAGCATTATCTCTCAAAGGGAGTGTTTTATATGTGATGGGAAATGAAGAAAAAGCAAAAGCATTATGGGTACAAGCAGCTAAGCTAGACCCTGAAATTAGAGTTCCTTCAGCCAAAGAGTTAAAAGATATTACTTCAAAAAAATAAGTATGAAATTTTCGATAGGTACATTTTTAGGATTCGTAATCTGTACAACATTTGTTGTGTTGGGAATTATGGACACGGCTGGTGCATTACGTTTGGAGCATTATCTTCCATCGTTTATGAAAAATCCGTTCATTCATATGGCAGGATTTTTCATCGTATTCGGAGGTGTTTTGTCAGCTATGTTTGTGATGTACCCAATCAATATCGTGTTTAAAGCTCTTAAACATTTTGGATTATTATTTAGTCAAACTCGACATAAAACTGTTTCTATAAATGAAGATGTGGAGATGGTTGTAGGATGGGCAGAACGAATTAAGAAAGACAAAAAAGAATTTATGAATTACATCGCACAAAATGAAAAAGATTCATTTGTGAGATTACTTTTCGATTTATACAATACAAATTATTCTACTGCTGATATACGTACAATGGGCGAAACAAGTATCGATAAAGATTACAACAGCTCATTACAAATGTCGGATGTATTTCATTCGATGGCAAACTCAGCACCAGCATTTGGTATGTTGGGAACGGTATTAGGTATGATTGTGATGTTGAATAATTTGAACGACCCATCGAATATTGGTCCGGGTATTTCAACGGGATTAATTGGTACACTTTACGGTGTATCATCAGCAAACTTATTTTTCATTCCCTTAGCAAAGAAAATTAAATTCAATGCAGCGCATACACAACGAAGAGAAATAATCATCTTAGAAGGATTGTTGTTAATAAAAGATAATAAACCCGCTTTAGTTATCCGCGACCAGTTAATGTCGTTTGTAAGTAGAGAAGGAGATCATGATTCTAAGCAAAACGCTAGTAAATAATGGCATCAGAAGGCAATAAAAGAAAAGTTCAGAAATCACTCTTCAACGATGAGCCGGGTGAACTATGGCTTATTACCTATGCCGATTTAATTACTTTGTTATTATGTTTCTTCATTCTTTTATTTGCTTCTGCCAATGTAGATCAAAACGTTTGGGATCGAGTGAAAGCGAGTTATAGTTCTAAAGTAAAAAACAAAACAATTACTACTCCACTAAGTGAAATTAAACATCAACTAGATTCTATGTTGATGAAAGAAGTGAAGGATAAAAATTTAGAAATTGAAAATAAAGATAACGCCATCAATATGCGTTTCTTGAGTAACTCTTTTTACAATAGTGGTGATGCGAAATTATTACCAGAAGGGAAAGAGATCGTCGATAAAATTTTCGAAATTATAAACGCGGTAAGCAAAGAGAAGAAAGCTAATTTTAGTTTAGACGTAGAAGGGCATACCGACGATAATCCTATAGCCACTAAAGAATACCCATCTAACTGGGAATTGTCTGTTGCTCGTGCTTCGAATGTTGTTCGATATTTAATAGATCGAGGCATGGAACCACAGCGATTAAAAGCCTCAGGCTATGCTGATACTCAGCCCGTTGTTTCTAACCGAAACGCCAAAGGCGAACCCATCCCAACCAACCAGTCAATTAATAGGAGAGTGGTGCTACGCATACATTACTAAACTTAACTTAATTTACTGCATTTATGTCAAACCCCTCAACTGCGCTTCGCTCCGTTCGGGGACGTATGTCCATTAACATGCTTCGACTGCGCTCAGCACAAGTATTAACCCATTAACATATTAACATATTAATATTAATGTTATTTTTGCCTTGACTTAATTTTTTTTAAATGAAAACCATCGATTCTATTAATTTTCAAGGTAAACGTGCTTTAATTCGTGTTGATTTTAATGTACCATTAAATGCTGAGTTTCAAATTACAGACGATACTCGTATGCAAGCTGCAGTTCCAACGATTAAGAAAATTTTAAGCGATGGGGGAGCAGTAGTTTTAATGTCGCATTTAGGCAGACCGAAAGATGGTCCAGTAGATAAATATTCCTTAAAACATATTGTTAAACATTTGTCTGATTTAACAGGAGCAAATGTTGTATTTGCAAACGATTGTATATCGGAAGATTCATATAATAAATCATCAGCATTAAAAGCGGGAGAAATTTTATTATTAGAAAATCTTAGATTTTATAAAGAAGAAGAAAAAGGGGATGAAGTATTTGCAGAGAAATTAGCAAAGCATGGAGATGTTTATGTTAACGATGCGTTCGGAACAGCACATAGAGCACACGCATCTACAACAATTGTTGCTAAATTTTTCCCAGAGGCGAAAGTATTTGGATATGTAATGGCGAATGAATTGAAGAATGCCGAGAAGGTAATGAACAATGCTGATCGACCGTTCACAGCAATTATGGGAGGAGCGAAAGTTTCGGATAAGATTTCATTAATAGAAAAATTATTAGAGAAAGTAAACTCTATCATTATTGGTGGAGGCATGGCCTATACATTTGCAAAAGCTTTAGGAGGAAATATCGGAAGCTCGTTAGTTGAAGAAGATAAATTAGAACTTGCATTGCAATTAATTGAGAAAGCAAAAGCCAAAGGAGTTAATTTGGCATTGCCAATGGATTCAATCATTGCAGACGCTTTTAACAACGATGCAAATATTTCTGAAGCTAACAACGACTCAATTCCAGACGGATGGATGGGCTTAGATATCGGAAATAAATCGATCAAACAATTCAATGAAATTATTGCTAATTCGAAAACCATTTTATGGAACGGCCCAATGGGAGTGTTTGAAATGAGTAATTTCGAAAACGGAACAAAGCAAATCGCGTTAGCCGTTGTGGAAGCTACAAAGAACGGAGCATTCTCATTAATCGGCGGTGGTGATTCTGCAGCAGCAGTTGCGAAGTTCAACTTCACGAACGATGTGTCTTATGTATCTACAGGCGGAGGTGCATTGTTAGAATACATGGAAGGGAAAGTATTGCCAGGGGTTGCTGCTATTGGTTAATTTAGACAATTGGGCTTAGGTCCCTGAGCGGAGCCGAGGGCCGAAGCCACAACTGACCAATTTCAACGACCGTCCCTTCGGCTCTACTAAGGGACCGGTCCAGTTACCAACTACCAACAACCAACTCCACCAGCCGATTCGAATATCCCCATTCATTATCGTACCAGCCTACGACTTTCACAAGCTTACCTACGATGGAAGTTAGCTGGGCATCGAATATGCAAGAGTGTGGGTTTTCTTGAATATCGATAGAAACGATAGGGTCTTCAGTATATTCGAGGATGCCTTTCAAATTTGTTTCGGCAGCGTGTTTAAATGCAGCGTTGATTTCTTCAACAGTAACATCTTTTTTCAGTAAACAAGTAAAGTCGGTTAAAGAACCATTTGGTACTGGAACACGAATTCCGGCGCCACCAAGTTTACCATTCAGATGAGGAAATATACTAGTGATAGCTTTAGCAGCACCAGTAGAGGTTGGTATCATAGAAACAGCGGCAGCACGAGCTCTACGTAAATCGCGGTGAGGAGCATCGTGTAAATTCTGGTCGCCAGTGTATGAATGTACTGTGGTAATATATCCATCTTCAATTCCACCTAAATCATCTAATACTTTTACCATCGGAGCTACATTATTAGTGGTGCAAGAAGCATTTGAAATGATGTTATGTTTTTCTTTCAGAATATAATCATTCACCCCAAGCACAACGGTAGGGATGTCTTTTTCCGTTGGAGGTGCAGAAAGTATCACACGTTTAGCTCCAGCTTGTAAGTGCAAATTAGCCTTCTCACGACTCAAAAACTTGCCGGTCGACTCTATTACCACATCAATACCTAAATCGCCCCAGGGCAATGCACTGGGATCTTTTTCGGCAAAGCAAAGTATTTGTTTATTATCTATAAGTAAACCCTTCTCATTCGCCACAATAGAGCCCTTAAAACCACGATGAATGGAATCGTATTTAAAGAGATGTGCTAAGGTATTATTATCGGTGATATCGTTAATGGCTACAATTTCGATGGCATCGTTCTGAAGGGCATTTCTAAGGAAAACCCTTCCAATACGGCCAAAACCATTAATTGCGACTTTTATACTAGACATAGGATGTTTATTTATGGTACTAAATTACGGTTTATTGATATATGTGATATTAAGTAATCACATAAAAAGGTAAAGGGTTGAAAATGAGTTATTATTTATTTCGCACATCTATATTTATGATTTTTTTGAAAAAAACATTTGCAAAGAAACATATAAATATTACTTTTGCAGTCCCAAAGCGCTACCACGTATATGGAAAACGCAATGGCCCGTTCGTCTAGGGGTTAGGACAGGAGATTTTCATTCTTCAAACAGGGGTTCGATTCCCCTACGGGCTACTACCAATATGTTAATAGGTTAATCTGTTAATATGTTAATGAAGGCTTCAACATCGTTGAAGCCTTTTTTGTTTAGGCTCATCATCACTCAGCGTTGGAGTACACCTGAAGTAGACGTAGGGTTGACTTGTAGAATAATTGAGTAGAGCACGGCATAAGCACGGCTCAAGCACGGTTAAGGCATGGTGGAAGCATGGCAAACATCTTATTAGCTAAATCAAAACTTAGTTAACAGCTTTGACTTAAAAATTCACAAAAAAAAATCCCCGAACTTATTCAGTCCGGGGATAAAACATCAGATGTTTTGGTTTAGTTAGTCTTTACTACCCTTAATACTTTATGCTCATCAGCTTGTACTGCTTCTAACATATAGGTACCTGGACTTAGCATTTCGCCAATGTTATATACTTCATTCGGATTTCCTTCTTTATTTTCATAAACAATTCTTCCTGTGATGTCGTACACTCTAAAGGTGATTTTCTCTTCACTCATCGTTTCAACTTTGAAGTTGAATACTTGACTTGCTGGATTTGGATATGCGATTAATTCCATCTCCAACTTGTTAATATCCATCGGTACAATTTCTTCAACTAATTCTCTGTTGCTTGTTGCAGAACAGTTGAAGCTGTTCCAATAAATATTATTTCCTTGGCTCTTTAAGTTGTTTGCAACATATAAACCTGTCATGTAAATTGATGTTCCTCCGTTGTTATTTCCATGGCATTCGTCATCATCATCACCTTCGTTCTCCACTTTGATTTTACCACCTGGGATAAGTACGTTTGCTGTAACAACCGTATTTCCTCCCTTAACAGAGAACTTGTCTTCGTCGCCCTCATTACATCCGCTGTTAGCAGCATAATAGAATGTTACGATGTAGTTATCTTGGTTGATAATACAATTTCCTTCAATCTTCACTTTGTCTTTAATACGGATGCTAGTATTGCCTGAGAAGCGTACTCTTGTAGTAGTGCTCTTACCATTACCAATACTTAAATCTTCTATATTGATCACAGGAGAAGTAAATCGTACAGTTGCCCCTTCTTCAATAGTTACTTTTCTGAATAAGCTTCCATTGATGGTTGCATTTGCACCTTTCTTCACTGTTAAATCTTTGTAATTAGAACTTAAGGTAACAGTTGTGTTTTTATTCACAGTGTAACTTGGTAAGTTATTCGCATTACCAGTGTAAGCTTGCATAGTTGGCAATCCTACAGTTGCAATACCATTTAATTTGTTTGTAATTGTAACTGGATTTTTCAATTTATATTTCGGCGATTTTGTAAATGTACCCGCAGCAACTATCGAAACTCCTTTTTCGAATTCAGCTTCTCCATTTGCTTTCATCACTCCAATACTACCCGATTGAACTGTGTTTGTTCCTTTCATCTCTACTTCATTATTCACCAAAATAGTATACGAGTTTACTAAGTTTTGTTTTGAATAATTATAAGTAGCTGGCTCTGCACTATTACATCCGTTTTCAGAAATTACATACACAGTATATGCTCCATCAGCATCTAACACATCTAATGTAATGCTTTGAGTAGTTTCACCAGTACTCCACATAAATGTATTGTTACCTGGTAATGATGAGCTTGCAGTTAATGTAACTTCGTTACAGAATGTGTTATTATCAGAACTTACTATGCTTGCAACAGGTAATGGATAAACCGTAAATGAAGCAGAACTTGTAGTTGTATTGTTGCTTGGATCTGTTACACTCCAAGTAATTGTACTTGTACCAATATTAAATGCACCACTAGCATCGAGCCCTGTTCCAAATCTATTGGTAGCTCCTGTAATTACGAATGATGAACTTGCAATTGAACAATTATCTGTCGCAGTTACATTTTCAATAGTATAATTACCCATTGCTAAGAAGCATTGCGATTGATCTACAACTGCATTAATTTCTGGAGCAGTGTTATCAATAACAGTTACAGTTGCATTAGCTGTTGAACTATTGCCATGTACATCCGTTACTGTTAAAGTAACAGTGTTTGCACCTACATTACTACAGTTGAAATCAGTTTTATCAATACTGATACTTGCAATACCACAAGCATCGCTTGATCCATTGTTTATTTGAGCTGCAGTAATACTTCCGCTTCCATTTGCATCAAGTATAACAGTTGCGTTTTGTGCGACTGCAATTGGAGCAGTGTTATCACTTACAATAACATCGAATGTTGCTTGTGAAGATCCAACTGCATTTGTTGCTGTTGCGGTTACTTGTGTAGTACCAACATTAAATACCGAACCTGGATTAATTGAGTATGTAATTGTTGAAGCTGGAATTCCAGTGGTTTCTGTTGCTGCAAAATTAACTGTTGCAGAACATGCATTCGCATCAGAATTTGCTGTTACTGTACCTGGTGAAACAATTACTGGAGGTAATCCTGTAATCGTAACATCGAATGAGCATGTAGCTTTATTTCCTGAAGCATCAACTATTTCAAATGTATTTGTAGTTGTACCAATAGGGAAGGTAGAACCACTAGCTAAACCAGCAGTTTGTGTAATCGTATACGTACAATTGTCAGATCCTGTTGGAGCAGTGTAATTTACCACCGCACCTGCAGCACTAGTTGCATATTCATTAACATTTGCAACACAATTAATAGTTGGTAATACATTATCTGTTACTACCACATCGAATGTTACTTGTGATGTTCCTACAGCATTTGTAGCAGTTGCAGTAACTGTTGTAGTTCCTACATTAAATGTTGATCCTGGTGCTATAGAATATGTAATTGTAGAAGCAGGAATACCTGTTGTTTCTGTAGCTAAGTAATTTGCTACAGCATCGCAAGAATTAGCATTGCTAAATACATTGATTGTTCCAGGCGAAACAATTGATGGTGCTACTCCAATTACTTTTACATTGAACGAGCAAGTAGCTTTATTTCCTGAAGCATCTGCAATTTCAAATGTATTGATAGTAGTTCCAATTGGGAAGGTAGAACCACTTGGTAAACCAGCAGTTTGTGTAATGGTAAATGTACAATTATCAGTTCCTGTTGGTGAAGCAAATGTTGCAACAGCACCATTGGCACTCGTAGCTGTTTTTTGAATATTACCTACGCAAGTAATTTGTGGATTTATATTATCAATTACTGTTACCGTCGCTGTACCTGTTGCAATGTTATTATTCGCATCTTTTACTGTAAGCGTAACGGTATTATCTCCTAAATCCGCACAGGTAAACAATGTTTTTGAAAGTGTTAAAGTTGAGATACCACAATTATCAGATGATCCATTGTTGATTTGATTAGCAGTAACAGTAGCTACCCCTGAAATATTTAGTGGAACAGTAATGTTTTTCGTAACTACTGTTGGTAAGGTTTTATCGATTGATGGTTGACAGAAACAATTAATGATATAGCTTTGACTTGTACCATTTCCTTGCCCAGCACCTGCTAATAAAGGAACACCTTGAGCATTAACTCCACCAATTAATCTTCCATTTGAAGTTTGATTTACAGCAAATCCTAAACTACCTTCAATTGCATCACTACAACCATCGTTATCGCTGTCCGTATCTACATAATCAGGAATTCCATCAGCATCAGTATCTCCACAAGTAGTAAAGTCTGCACCGAATACAAAGTTAACCCACGATTCGTTTGCTAAATATTTGAATCCAATACTTGAGAATGTTCCGTTTAATCTGATGATGGCGTAACCTTCGTTACCAGTAATTTTTGTTGAACTATTTTGAGTTACCGCTGTCGACCAAAGTATTTGTATAGGTTGATCAAATTCAATAGGTACATATAATCCAGGGTTTCCAATAGAAGAGAATACTAAAACAGGATTCTTCATTGGGCTTGCGAATGTTAATGTATTTGTTGAAATATAATCGTTTCTAATGGTTGGATTATTATTTGGAACTCCATAAGACGTAGGATAAATACCATGATTATATACACTTGATGTTGTTGCTACAGGTAATGATGATGTGTAAGTGTACGCAATTCCATTAATAGTACCTGATGCTACATTGCCGCTTACTGATGGAGGATTACTCCAATAGAAATTAGATTTGTTACATTCCATAACATCTAATATTCCATCGTTATCATCGTCTAGATCGCATGCATCTGCAACGCCGTCACCATCTGTATCTGTTCCTACTACCGTTACGATTGCATTTGCAGCATTAATATTTCCACTAGCGTCGGTTACTGTTAAAGTAACAGTGTTCGGTCCAACATTCGTGCAATTGAAACTAGTTTTAGACAAACTGTAAGAAGCAATTGAACAATTATCTGTTGATCCATTGTTTATTTGAGCAGCAGTAACATTCGCATTTCCACTTGCATTTAAATTAACTGTGATATTTTGTGTAACTACAGTTGGGGCAATGGCATCTATAACCGTTACTACTGCTGTAGCTGTTCCAATATTTCCGTTGTTATCTTTTACGCTAAGTATAACATTATTAGCTCCAACATTACTACAATTGAAAGTTGTTTTATTCAATGTAATTTCTGCAATACCACACGCGTCTGTAGAACCATTGTTTATTTGAGCAGCAGTGATACTTGCTGTACCTGAAGCATTCAAGTTAACGCTAATATTATTAACATATACCGATGGAAGTATTCTATCGATATTTGCTTGACAAGAACAATTCGCTGAAGAAGTTTTACTTGTTCCTATTGTTTGACCAGCTCCTGCTAATAATGGAATACCTTGAGTGTTAACTCCACCAGTTAATCTATTATTTAAAGTTTGACTTAATAAGAATGCACTTCCACCTTCAACAGCATCTGAGCATCCATCATTGTCACTATCTAAATCGACTAAATCTAAAATTCCATCATTATCAGTGTCGCCACAAGATGTAAAGTCGGCACCAAATGCGAAGTTACACCAGTTTTCTGCTTGAAGATAATTAAAGCTGATGCTTGAATAAGTACCATTCAATCGGATAATAGCGTAACCTTCTGTACCAGTAATTTGTGTCGGACTATTTTGAACAACGGCAGTTGACCAAAGAATTTCAATTGGACTATTAAATGTAATAGGCACTGAATTGAAACCACCAATTGATGCGAAAACCAAAACTGGGTTTGTCATTGGTGATGCAAATGTCAAAGTGTTATTTGTAATTTGAGTATTTTTTATGGTTGGATTTACATTTGGAACTGCGTAAGATGTAGGGAATACATTATGTGCGAAAACTGAAGCGGTAACTTCGATAGGCGACGATGAAGTGTAAGTGTATCCGATACCATTAATCGAACCTGTTGCTGTAGTTCCGTTTACAGTAGGAGGGTTACTCCAGTAAAAGTTTGAAACGTTACACTCTGCAGCATCTAAAATTCCATCATTATCATCATCTAAATCGCAAACGTCTGCAACTCCATCACCGTCTGCATCCGCTGTATAAACTACTACTGTAGTAGGACTAGAGATCCCAGAACAACCTAAATTTGTAATTTCTACAGTATAATTTCCTGCAGTAGTTGCTGTATAGCTAGCGCTTGTAGCTCCAGTTATATTGCTTCCATTTTTCTTCCACTGATATGTAAAACTTGGGTTAGTATTTGCGTTTAAAACTACCGCACCACCCATACAGAAATTTGTTGGTCCAGCAGCAGTAATAGTAGCAGTTGGATAAGCAAATGCAGAACAATTTGTACCATTAACAATTCCGCCTGGTGTTACCCAGTTTGAAATGCTTCCATTTAGGCCCATATTAACTAAAGTACCATGTCTGCCATTACCACTTGCATCAAGTAAACTTGTAACTGTTGAGTTATTACCTCCAGCTACACCTTGATTAAAGTGATAATTAACTTCTAAGTTTGGTGCTGATCCTGGGATTTCACAAAATTTATTGTTTTGTAATTCACCTTGGCAAATTGCTCTACTCCAAATTCTAATCTCATCCATAGTACCTGGCATAAAACGATTTGAATTAAATCTAACATCTTTACCGAAGTGCATTTTTGCATTTGCATTACTCCAAATACCATTGGAAATTCCGGCTCCAGAAGCTGCTAAATTACCATCTACAAAAAGTCTGGTTGCATTAGCATCAGCTACCCCAGCTAAATGGTGCCAACCACTTGGGATGTTTACTTCAGGATGAGTTCTCCAAGTACCGGCATCGTTTACATAAAATTGTAATTTAGAACCGCTACCATTGAAGTGCATCAACCATACGTTGTTACTCATGTTGTCGATACCCACTGTACCCTGACCAATACCAGAACCTAAAGTATAGGTTTGGTTCGGTACAATGTATACCCACCATTCTACTGTTATTTCTTTTTGAAATGCAGTGAAGGGGTTGTTGATGGCAACATAATCGTCGAAGCCATCAAAACTTAAAGCACTCCCAACTTGAGCTTCAGCTTTGTTGATGAAGCTTAATGAAATCAGGATAAATAATGCTAAAGTTTGTATTCTTTTCAGAATAGGAACACGGAATAGAGAGCTTCTCTCGACCCATGTCGGAAGTTGTAGTTTGTTGAGCATAAGAAATTAGTTAGGATATGCTCAACCTCAATTTTTTGCGTAAGTATGAGGGGAGAGCATAAACTCAAATTTAATTCCTAAGTACTATATTTTATGCTCCAATACGACTAAATTATGAATGTAAAATTAAGGTTAATTCTCAATTTCAATAGCATTAACCTGAGATGGCAGGCTGTTAATATGCGTTTTAAACATCGCACTGAACTTGCTTACATTAGTATATCCGAAATGGTTAGCTACTTCAGTAACTTTCATCCCGCTTTCTTTAAGCATTGTGTATGCAGCATTCATTTTCTGCTCCTGGTAATATTCTAGTAGTGTTTTTTGATGAAGTTGCTTGAATAGATATTTAAGCTTAGTTTCTGAAAATCCCACTTTTTGAGCAATGGTCCCGATGCCGGGGAATTTTGAAGTAAGATGATCTATCAGAATTTTTTCCGCTTCTAAGAGTTTTGTTCGATCGTTATTGCTTATAAAATACAACTGACTAGTAGTAGATTTATTAAAACTGTTTTCAACAAAATAGTTTAAAAATTCAATTGATTTATCGAACATATATTCAGGGTTACGATTTAAAAATTCAATATCTAAATGCTCCTTAATTGCATTGATAAATTTTGGCATGAAATTATTTTCTTCAAGAGAAGAAATAAAACTATCATTCTTTGAATTTATAAATTCAATCAGTTTATCGTTTTTAGAAATATTATTTTTTAAAAAATTGATAAGCCATTCTTCTTTAAAATAAAGTTGAAAAGTTTCAAAATGAGCATTTTTAAAATGATACGTTTTGATTTTAACTGTTGGTTTTAATAATTGGAAAGAAGAATTTTCTAATGGTTCACCATTAATAATTCGTTTAGATGAATTGTTGTGCTCCAGATTGGTAGAGTACGTTAAACAATAATAAGTATTAGGGATTTCTTTATTGAAAGTACTTCGAAAACAAACATTAGACTTAATGTATAATGTACTATATATTATGATAAGTTCTTCTTTTAATTCTTGGTATTTAACATTCGCATCAACAAAATGAGATTTAGAAATTATCATTTTAAGTTTCTCATTATGCTTGATAAATGGCATCCTTCTGAAACTTTCAATCATTAATAAGGGAGTATTCCCTAAGTATGGTAATTCAAAAAAACCGTCCTTGTATTTAAAGAGGTAAGGGCGTAATTTCTCATACCATTTATCGATAAATGATATCATTTTGTTATTGTAGTTGTTGTTGTAATTGAATTAAAGGTACTAAAAATTTCAATTAATCGGCTAAACCATTTTGTATAGCATACTTCACTAATCCTGCAATATTTCTTACGTTTAACTTGCTTATTAGATTTTTACGATGAGTTTCTACGGTATGTGTGCTGATGAATAGTTTTTCTGCAATTTCTGATGTAGTTAATTCTTGTACTATTAATTTCAACACATCAATTTCTCGTTCGGTAAGCTCCACCATGAATGAATTTCGTTCAGCGGATTTCTTTTTTTGAAGTCCTTCCATAATGCGCTCTGTAACTTCTGCGCTGAAAAATGATTCCCCATCGTGAACAGTTTCGATAGCTTTTTGCAATTCTTCCTTGCCTGTATTTTTAAGTATATATCCATCTGCACCAACACGAAGTAGCTTCTCAATATAATCTCTACTACTATACATTGTAAGCATAATAATTTTGATATTAGGATATAGCTTTTTTACCTCTTTAGTGGCTTCAATACCATCCATGTCTGGCATATTTATATCCATCAGAATAACATCACACGACTGTTTGGATAAGCACTCAAGCAATTGTTTGCCATTATTTACCTCCGTACAGATTTCCAAGTTCTTTGTTGATTTAATAATTGATTTTATGCCATCGATAAATAATTGATGATCGTCTGCGATAATAATTTTTATCATATCTTTTAGATTAATGGGATGTCGATAATTGATATACTTCCTCTTCCTATGCTTGAATCTATGGTATATGTTCCTGATAATTTTTTAGCTCTTGCTTCTATGCTTGCTAATCCTAGCCCTCCAGAATTTTTCTTTTCTTCCACATTAAATCCTATGCCATTATCTTCAATTGTAATGTTAATAGAGTCATCATATTTATTAATTTGTATGATGATATTTTTAGCTTGAGCATGTTTTAAAATATTGTTCAAAATCTCTTGTATCATTCTGTATATACCCACTTCAATTGATAAGTCCAACCTTTCTTCTAAACCATACACTAATAATTTACACGAAATTAATTTACTCTCGTTAATACTTTCGGATAATTCTTCTAATGCAGCATTTAGTCCGAAATTACTAACCATTCCTGTGCTCAGGTTGTGTGAAATTCTTCGAACTTCTACACAGGCTTCATCTAATAAACTAGTTGCTTTATTGTATTGCTGTTTGTTGTCGTCTACAGCTTTATCAATTTTATTATCTAAAGCACTGAATAATAATTTTACAGTCGAAAGCATACTTCCTAAACGATCGTGCAAATCATTCGCAATTCTTTTTCGTTCTTCTTCCTGGCCTTCAAGCATTGCGTTGTAGGTTTTAATTTCTTGTTCGTTCAGAATATTTTCGATTTTTTGTTGAGCAATAGTTTCATTTTTCTTCGCAATTCGATTTCGCTGTATAAGAATATAAGCTAAGATGAATAGAGAAATGATTAATGTAATGATCCCAGAAACCAATAAGTTATTACGTGCCGTTTTCGTTTTATTTTGAGCATCTAATAATTCAATTTGTTGGGATTTCTTTTCTGTATCGTAAAGCACATTCATTTCGGCAATCTGTTTTACTTTTTCTTCATTTAAAATAGAATCCGAAAGGGCATTATATTTAAGATAGCATTGGTATGCCCTGTAATAATCTCCTTTAAAGGCATAGGCATCGGAGAGGATTTCGAAACATCTAGAAATTCTATAAGTATCTTTTATCTCCTCTCCAATTTTTTTTGCTATTTCTAAATGATGTATTCCTAAATCTGCTTGTTTAATATTAACGTACAAATTACCTAAGTTAAAATGAAGCATTGCAAGCTCATTCGGCATTTCTAATTCGGTATATGCTGAAATGGATTTCTTAAAATAGAGGATAGCATTTTGTTTATCGCCCATTTCATCATAACATAAACCTATGCAATTGTCTATTAATGCGGAGTATGTAGGGTTTTCAAAAACTTCATTAACTTTTTTAGCCTTTAAATAATAGAACAATGCTGTCTTATTATCACTTTGTTTGAAATATAGATTTCCATATTCAATATAAGTTTGAGAAAGCAATTCGGCATTGTTATTTTTTACAAAGATTGGTAATGCTTTGTTTAAGTTTTTAAGTGATATAGCATAGTTCCCATACGTTGTATACAAGTTTGCTAATTCAACATAAACACTAGCGATCTGTACAGAATCATTTGTAATATCATAGTAACGTTGAGCTTCGTACATGTAATAGAAGGCAGAGTCTTTAACTCCTCTATTTTTAAATACATTACTCATTTGAATACAAAGTCCTGCGGTATTAGCATGGTTACCAAGTGATTTACGTATTACCAAAGCAGAACGAAAATACATTAATGCAGAATCTGTTTCGCCTTTGATATTCATTAAAGCACCAAAGCGCATAAATGCCATACCAATTCCAGCTTTGTAATTTACTTTTTTAGATAAATTAAATCCTTTCTGAGCAAGCAACAAAGCAGAGTCGTTATTGTAATCCTGATATTCCATAGCCTGGATAAAAATTGCTTTTATCGCATTGGTATCAGTTTGTGCATAAGATGGGAGAGTATAAACTGTACTTACTAGAATTAAACTACTAGTAAGTACAAGTTTCTTGATTAATGAAAACATTTTTAAAGTGGATTAACGTTTGATCCGTAATAAGGTTGCATTGGGTTAGCGTATAAATCCACTCCGTTAAAACACAAAATCCCTTTGTGTTCTGAATCATTATATCCATTTACAAAAATAGCTGCTATACTTGCCACCTTAGTTGTTGAATTATAGGAAGCAGGATTTTGAGTATATGCTAAAAATGTTATAGCTGGATTTACTACGTTATTAATTCCAACCTCGTACTCGTTTGTGTTTTTTAATTGCAATGGTAAACCAATACTTTTCGTGCTAGGATAATCTACTAATCCACCTACAAAATATGTATTGGTATTAGTGTCTGATTGAAGCACAAAAACTCTATCTTTTAGAATGTAAGATGGTGGAGCACCTTCGTCTAAATGCTTCGAACCAATACCTCCTGTATCACCTTTTTTAGATGATTTTAGAGCTTTGAAAGTGATGTTAGTAATGTTTGGTATCCCATCATTGTTTACAATTCCAAATGGAGTTAACAAATAGGTTATAGTTGTTCCTTCATAATCACTAGGAAGTTCAAATTCAGTAGTATTATATTCTAAATCTGTACCATTTAATTTTGGGATAATATTTTTTGCATTAGAATATTTTATCTCAGCTGTATCTGGAGGAAGATCCATTAAGACAAGGTAGAAATACTGAGTAGTGTTTGTGTTCGATTGAAGAATCACAAAACGTGGAGCTGTAAGTGTGTTCATGGTTTGAGTCGTTAGTATATTTAAATTTAATCTTTATTTTTCTATTTAAGTGTTTTTGCTATAACATTTTCATTTATTGTAGAATCTAATGGTAGTTTTGGAATAGATGTTGAAACAATTCTTTCTCCGCCCATTAATACAAGTACAACTCTATAATAAGTGGTGCTTTCAGGCTTTTTGCACAGATTAGAGTACATATAGCTAGTTTTAAAGATTGAATTCCCAATTGCTTTTACATTAGCAATAACACTAAAATTCATATTATCGTAAGAATATTCAATGTTGTAATAACTAGTATTAACTTCTCTTTTATTGGTCCAAGTGAATATCGGACACTCATCAGTCCCATTAACATTGAATTCAATACTATTATTAATACTCGATTGAGCATTAGCATTAAATGAAATAACCATATTCCAAATAATTGCAAGAGGTAGTAAAATCGTTTTCATAATTTCTTTTGTTTGGTTGACAAGTCAAAAGTAGTATGAAGATTTACCCTGCACATCACTGTAAATATTGAAAAATGGATATCCCTGAATACCGTGATATGTATTTTAAACAATCTGAAGCCGGAATTTAATATCTACATTTAATTATACTTAACTAAAACGACAACTATATGAAACGATTAATTACGCTCTTTTTTGTACTTTCTTCAGCTATATCTATGGCACAATTTCCGGCACCTTATTGTGGGCCGATTACTTTTTCAGCAAATGTTGAACCTATTACATTAGTTAATTTTGCTGGTATTAATAATCCTTCTCCTGCTAATTTAGGTGTTGGGCCGCATCAGAATTTTACAGCAATTACAGGTAATGTAACTGCAGGTCAAACTTATCCTATCACAATCAAAGGAAATACTGATGGCTTATTTACTAATGCTATATCTGTATTTATCGATTGGAACAAGAATAATGTATTTACCGATCAAGGTGAGACATTTCATCTTGGTACAATTTTCAATTCAACAGGAACTGATACAGTTGCATTAACAAGTAATATAGTTATTCCACCTTATGTCACTAGTGGTACCACAAGAATGCGTGTTATGAAAATTTACAATAATGAAAACTTAAAATTTCTTCCAAATCCTTGTAACTCTAATTTAGCTGAATTTGGTCAGGTAGAGGATTATTCATTAGTTGTAACATCTATACCTCAATGTTTAACAGGTAATAATTTTCCATTATCAGTAATTTCAACTTCTTTTTGTGATGGTGGAATGAATTTGATTTCAACACAATCTCAAACCGGTCAATACGCAAATATAATAGTAGATGCAGGTAAAGAATATGTATTCCAGAGTACTATTCATAACGATATCTTTACGATAAGTAATGATGGAGGATTATCATCTGTATATGCTGGTGCAAGCCCTTTGATTTGGAAATCAAATGTATCTGATACTATCCGTTTATATTTATATAATTCAGTTTCTTGTGGTACTGATTCTTTTAAACGATCTACTTCAGTATCCTGTGGCACAATATGTTTAAATGGAAATTTATTTCCATCTTTAACATTTACTCCTAATGTATGTGATTCTGTCACAGAAAACGTAATTTCAACTCAAGCACATACCGGTGAATACACAAATGTGCAAATACAGAAAGGTGGTTTTTACACTTTTGGTAGTTCTGTTTCTACAGACTATATAACTTTATCGCTCGATGGTAATACTGCTATTGAAAAAGGGCACAGTCCATTGTTGTTTCATTCAGACACAACTGCAATTATAAGGTTTTATGTAAACTCTAATCAATATTGCGCAGTTGATACAATGCAAAGAACCAAATATGTAAAATGTAGCTTATTAGAAGTTCCCGGTTGTGTTTCAAATTTTTCGCCAGCAAGTGGCGATACACTTTATGTTAGTGTAGGATCATATCTGTTCAGTTATGATATGCCATCAACAGGAGGATTCCCCGATTTCAACACTGTATATATTGGATTAGACTCTATAAATCCAATTTTAACTATACCTGTTCCAATCATTGAAATCTTAAATGTTACATTAGAAGCATCGGATGTAGGACAAACCTATTATTGGTGGGTTGTTCCTGAAAATGCTGCGGGAATTAGTACTTGTATTCCTGTTAAAAATTATTTTAAAGTACTTGCAAGTCCATCTGTTGGAATTGAACAAATTAAAGAATCTGAATTTCGTATTTATCCTAATCCTGCAAACAATATATTATATGTCTTAAATTTGAAAGAAAGTATAGAATATAATATCCTAAATACCTTTGGGCAGTTAATAACAACGAATAAAATAACCAAATTGGAATCGAGAATTGATATTTCTGCATTATCGTCTGGTGTTTATCAACTTCATTTGATAAACAAAAATGGCAAATCACAATATTTGAAATTCATAAAGCAGTAAAGTAGAGCTCCTAGTAAGGAATAAAGAATTAATTTATTTCTTACTAGATTTCTTTACGATATCTTTTACGATTTCATCCAGATCGTGTGTAAGTTTTTGTATTTGTCTGAGGATCATTTTTTGTTCATCCGTACCATTGAAATTATCGATATCGAATACATCTAATAGGCCGATTATATTAACGATAGGTGCTCGCACGATATGTGATTGGATGAAGGCAATGTTAGATAGTTCTTCATCGGATGTTAAATCTTTAAAAAATGCAGCAATATAATTAACGCCATCTTCTTCAAAATTATTAGATGAAGAGATTCTTACTTTAATTCTTCGGCCGCTTCTATGCAATACATGGGTGTCTACTTCTTTGTAGCCTGGAGTGCTTACAAACTCATTGAATTTTGCTACAATAAATTCTAATTCTTCTGGTGGATGAATAGTAGATTGGTGTCGTCCGATAAGCTCTTCTTTTGTGAAACCTAAAAGTTGACAAGCAAACTGGTTGACATATACCAATTTACCTGAATGCGATTCAGCAATAAATAAAGCGTCTGTGCTGCCTTTTAATAATGAACCTAATATTCCCATCTTACAAAGGAAGTTATACTTTATAAATCTTCACTTACTAGTATTAGTACATTTAGTTTTATTCTATTCAGAGCTCTTCATATTCTCATACTTTAGACATTTCAACTCGTGATATGAAGTTTCGATTAACCCTACTTTTTCTATTCTTTTTCGTATTCTCTCAGGCTAAATTCCAAGCAGTAAATAGAATGCTTCAAATGTTAAATAAAACAAATGAAGATACTTCTAAAATTGAAATATATGCTAAGATTGTACAATCATATAGTATATCAGATATCGACTCAGCAAAATATTATTTGAATATTGCTAGAGAATTATCTTACAAGTTAAACTCGAAATATCATATCGCCTTACTAGATTTAACTGAGGCAGAATTACTGCTAAGTCATAGCGAATTCTTAAAAGCCAGAAAATTTGCTCTACAAGCATTAGATATCTATTATAACATTAACAGCGATATCGGGTTGGCAAATACATATCAACAGCTGGGTGTGTTAGAAGGCAAGTTGGGGAATTATTCTATTTCTACAAGTTATCTGTTAAGGTCCTTAAAATTTAACGAAAAGTTAAAAAACAAGCAAGGCATTGCTTCAAACTACTTAGCTCTTGGATTAGTCAATATGTATGTTCATGATATTAAAAAGTCAGAAAATTATTTGTTAAAATGTTTGAATATAACTAAAGAGATTGGCAGTAAAACTTATGTAGATGCTTGTAATAATTTAGGTTCTTTAATGGGAATGATTGAAAATGAAAAGAAAGCATTATATTATTTCCAATTAGCATTGAGATCTTTAGATGAGAATTCAAATTTAATTTCTCGAATAAATGTGATCATGAATATTGCAATTTCATATTCTAATCTTAATAAGCCTGAGAAAGCAAAACAATTTTTTGATGAAGCTTTAAAACTTAGCATTAAATATAATATTCCAGAAACGGAAGCCAAGATTCTTTATAATATTGGTGCTACTTTTGAAACAGCTAATCCGAATTTAGCTTTAAAATATTTTAATGACGCTTTAAATATTAATCAAAAAGTAAATAACAAAACATTGTTTGTCGATATTTATGAGGCAATTTATACAATAAAACATGATCAAAAAGATTATAAAGGAGCAGTTGAAGCACAGGAACTTTATCATTTATATAATGATTCTATTTTAAATTCTCAAAATAAATCGGAAATAGAACTTTTACAATCTAATTTCGAATTAGATAAATCGAAAGCAGAAATAAATCAATTAGAACTTAACAATCAGAAACAAAATTTAATTAGAACACTTGCGGGGCTAGCAATCTTTGCAATCCTTTCAATTCTCGGAATTGTATCAGTTACTTCAAATAAAAGGAAAAGAATAAATAAACAATTGCAAGAGTCTGTTTTGATTCGCGATAAACTCTTATCAGTAATATCACATGATTTAAAATCGCCGATTACTAGTATTTTATTATTGTTAGATGAGTTAGGGAAAGAACATCTTTCCGCTAACGATAAATCGAAATTGCTCGATGATTTGAAAAAGCAAACTCAATTGTCGATGGTAACTTTAGACAATATTCTAAAGTGGGGTCAATTGCAAATTAGAGGTATCAATGTAAATCCTCAAGAGTTTTTATTGATGGAAATAGTCCAAAGGAATCTTGACTTATTTGATATAAAATCTAAAAAGAAAAATATTTATTTCGAATTAAATTTTGATAGAAATATAAAATTATTGGCTGATATAGATTTACTTGATTTTGTAATCAGGAATTTATTTTCAAACGCAATTAAATATTCTAATCCAGGTTCGAAAATTATGATTAATGCGAAACACAATTCAGCTAATACTATCA